>NZ_DALZYO010000091.1:1884-4531 GCF_031988165.1 Neobacillus sp. | reverse complement strand
GTATGGTATTGCTTATATTAAAAAAGAAATGGAAGCTAAAGGCTGCTCGAAAATGAATGAAACCATCGAGCGAATCTTTGCAGAGCATGATGAAATGAAAGCAAGATTAAATGACGAGGATGCACTGGTGGAGAAAATATTTCAGCGGTTTAAGCAGACGCTTGACATTATTCGGGTGCGTGCCGGTCATACCGATAAAAATTCTCAAATTAATTTAGAGCTATGGAATGCTTTTCTTATGGCCAGTCCACTTGATGTGACAGTTTTAACTGACCACTATACCTCTGAATCGGTTGCAATGGCAACAGAAAAGGTTAGTAAGGACATTGCAGCATTTAAGCAAAGAAAAGATGAACAAAAGGCCAGGCAGACGATGCGGAAAGGTGAAAAATGATGGATGCTCCTGGCGTTGTATTAGTCTCTAAATATGTGTCGGGCAAATCAACGAAATTTTCAAAGTATGTTAATTATATCAACCGTGATGAAGCTGTTCGAACAGAGAAATTTCAGACTTACAATGTTAATAAATTAGACGGATACAATCAGTATATGGGGAACCCGGAAAAGAGCAGCGGGATATTCACTCAGTTCAAAGATAGCTTATCACCAGAAGAAAAAAATCAGCTGAAGGAGATTTTCAGACAAGCTCAAGAAAATGATTCAGTCATGTGGCAGGATGTCATCAGTTTCGATAACAAGTGGCTAGAAGAACACGGGATTTATAAGCCGAATACTGGCTGGATCAATGAAGGGGCAATTCAAAACTCTATTCGAAAAGGGATGAAGGTCTTATTAAAAGAAGAACAGCTGGAACAGAGTGGCGTTTGGTCCGCAGCTATTCATTACAATACTGATAATATTCATGTTCATATTGCGCTAGTTGAACCCAATCCGACAAAAGAGTATGGCGTTTTTACGAACAAAAAAACAGGTGAGGTTTACCAGGCGAGGCGCGGCAACCGGAAATTAAAAACCCTGGATAAAATGAAAAGTAAGGTAGCGAATACCCTTTTGGATCGGGATAAAGAACTTGCTAAAATATCGCAGCTGATCCATGACCGTATCGCTCCTAAAGGCGTGAGATTGCAGCCTAGATTGGATACATACATGTCGAAGATGTATAACCATATCTACGAGAATCTGCCGGAGGATATGAGGCTGTGGAGATATAATAACAATGCCTTGAATTTTATTCGGCCGGAGATAGACAGCGTGATTACTATGTACATTAAAAAGTATCATCCTGAAGACTTTAAAGAGCTGGATCAGTCGTTAAAAGAAGAAATGGAATTCAGAAAATCAGTGTACGGAGACGGACCAATACAAGTGGAGAGATATAAAGAGTATAGGGAAAATAAACATAAAGAGCTCTATGCGAAATTAGGGAACTCCATGCTGAAGGAAATGGTCGAAATACGCAAGCGTGAGTCGCAAACGAAACAATTCGTTCGTACGGGTACCTATGCTCCTGGTTCAGCATCACAAAAACAATGGGACGCAAAAGGTAAGCTCATAAAAAGGTCTGATATCAATAAAATCAAACACGCTTTAGATAAGGATTATCAAAGTATGAAAAATATGCGGAAGTATCAACAAATGCAATATGAAATGGAACAGAGCCGATAGGCAATTTTGAAATTAAAGGAGAGGCAGCCAATGATTTTTAAAATAGACCACTATTACAATGACGATAGAGATCCAGATTATTTGCTCTTTGTAGAGAAGGAAATTGCTCCTTCAAAATTTGAGAGTGAAATACATGAGCTTATAGAAGTAATCGGGTGCATTCAGTTTAGATTTGAACAGCTTGTTAGAGAAGATATTAGTGTAACAGTCAAAGATATAGTGTCCCTCTTAGAAAAGTATTACGGTTTCAAAAATGTCTCAACAGAATATATGGGGTTAGAAAAAGAAACAAGACTGCCGCGTGAGGAATGGTATGTTTTTAATCATTTTGTAGTTGATCGTGTTCCAGTGATTCAAATTGATGCATATCAGGCTCGTGAAGCCTGCTGCGGACCAGAATATAAAACCCTCATGATAAATAGGCTACCACTTGATGATAAAGAATTCGATAACGATATTGAAAAGTTGGGTGCCTTTTATGATGGTGAACAGCATTAAAAATAAACGGAAACACATGTGAGATCAGGATTTTTTCTGATCTTTTTTTTATGACTAAAAAAGGGGGAGTTTAAATGCCTAGAGTAAGTGAAGATGTCATAAAGCAAGCAGCCGCAGTTGATATTGTTGGCTTCTGTGAGGCAAATGGTTATGAGCTTGTTAAAAAGAGTGACAGATGGTATCAGGGGGCTGACCACGATAGCTTAATGATTGATAGGAAGAAAAACAGTTTTCAATGGTTTTCGCAAGGGAAGAATGGCAATTCAATTGATTTTGTTCGAACTTTTTACGGAAAAAGCTTCCGTGAAGCTGTATCAATGCTTACTGAAAAAGACTATAAGCCAACAGTAATTAAAGAGCAGCCGCAAAAAGAATTTGTTTATGACATCGTTCATGATAACTCTACAGAACAAGTTGAACGTTACTTGACTGAAGAAAGAGGCATTGATAAAGGGATAGTAAATGCTCTGATTGCAAAAGGGCTACTGAGACAAGACAAAAGGAAGAACTGTGTGTTTGTTTG
>NZ_DALZYO010000091.1:0-1874 GCF_031988165.1 Neobacillus sp. | reverse complement strand
GGGGGAATACAGGTAAACGTGTAGGTGCCGATCTTCAGGGTACAATTACGATGAATAATGGTGGAAAAAGATCCACATTTAAACAAATTAGGTCCAATTCTCAGCGGGATTATGGATTTAATGTCTCGCTGGGTGTACCTAAAAAGCTTTATTTTTTTGAATCGCCTATTGATCTGTTAAGTTATTGGACAATGTATAAAGATCAAATATCGAATTGTCGTCTCATTTCAATGAATGGAGTCAAGAAAAACACGGTTTTCAATCTCATTAAACATACAATGAAATCCCGTGGTGTGGCACCTACCGAGGGAGTATACTTCGGAGTTGATAATGATCATGCCGGCCAGAAATTTATGGATGAGATGCGACAATATGAGTTCACTGTTAAAGGGGAAGTTGTAAAATTTCATAATTTGATACCGGCAGACAATCATATTCCTAAAGAATATATTGAGCTGTATCAAACATATGGCAGTCAATATCGCGTTGATTGGAGGTACCTAGCTGCTATTCACAAAGCTGAAACGAACCTTGGGAAAACAAACGAGATTACGAATGGCTTTGGTTATGGCAAGTTTTTTGGTGCCAAACAGCTCCCTGGTGAGAAACCTTATGAAATCCAATTGCCTATAGCAATAGAAGAGGCAGCCAGGGCACTAGCAAATAACACTTTTGACGGCAAGACTGATCTACGATCAGTTTTAAATCAGGATGTTAAAGAAGTTGAATTGACTAATCAAGTGAAAATGAAACAGAAGGTTCAACTGTATTACGACACCTATAATGATCTGGGACATCTGCCGGTGGAGGAAGTTTCTAAGGATTGGAACGATGTGCTGAAGGTGCGTCGAGCTGCTGCGAAGACACACGGAAAAACACATTCTCAAAATCAGCATAGAAGCAAAAAAAACATGCTTGTTAGGGGGTGATAATGCGCCGATTATTATGGGAAAATGAGGTCAAAATGTATCTTCAGTATCGCTAAAATGGTATAATAAATTATAGAGAAAGGGAGGTCAATTGTATGGATAAAATAAAAACAATTGAGCAAGCTCGTGAGAAAATGAACGAATTTCTGGCTGACCCCCAATATAATCGTCCGGAGAATTACCCGGAGCGGAACGCTGACGGGACTATCCTGTTAGATGAAAGCAATGAACTTCATCAGGAATTAAGATAATTGGCTGAAACAGATCCACAAAAACTACAGCTAGGAAATATACATTTAGCGATAACTGAATTTAGAGATGGGACAGGTCGTAAAGCGCGGCCTGTCCTTGTTTTAGGTTCAAAGAAATCCGTTGAGGGTGCTTTCGAGCCAGAGGTTCTGATCGGTTACATCACATCTAATAACAATAACAAGAATTTCGCTAAGTATAAGTATCCGATTGTTGACTGGAAAACAGCTGGTTTGGATAAGGAATCATGGGTTGTTTTGCAGGAACGGGAACTTAGCAGTCAAGGTGCACAAAGAAGAAACAACAGAGAACGGTAATTTTTAAAGACAGGCTCCCTTCGGGGATTTTTTTATTTTCTGTATGGTAATAAGCTTAATGAGAATGCACCGTGCAGGATTATAGGGAGTGAGGGAACAAATGAAGAAAAATGAACCTGTAAGAACAGAAAGTTGTGTATGTGAAACTTGTGGCTGTAACTTTTTAGCGGTTACTAATACGAAGGAGTATGAATTAAGGGCTTGTTATAGGTGCTTTTTAAGTGGGATAGCTGAGGAAACTGAACATCATGAGGATTGATTACAATTTAATGTAGCCCCTACAGATATAGTCTCAGCTAAAACCCTGGGCGATGGCGGCACCGGCAGCGAAGAACTGCAGCTGAAGGAGCGCGTCTCGTTTCCGGAAGACCCGTCGGGT
>NZ_DALZYO010000090.1:0-5260 GCF_031988165.1 Neobacillus sp. | reverse complement strand
GAGGTATCAATATTTGTATCAATGTATTTGTTTGTAAGACCTAGAAGTGGAAGGGGAGTGGGGAGAACGGATAATTGGGCTTAATGACGTTAGAGAGACGATTGTAATGTTAGGGATGCCAGACGGCCAGGCAAATTTGGAGCTGGTCAAATTCCATACGCCGTCAGATGAAAAAGGTATTCATCAATCTTTTGCAAATACCTTGGGTATCCGGCATATTGCATTTGCTGTTGAAGATATTAAAGCCGTTGTTGCTCAATGCTTCCATATCACGATGAATGGTACGTTCAGTTACCTCTAATTCCTGGGCTAATTCTCTGGTTGTCAATTTTCTTTTATTTTGCAGCAGAAGTAAAATGGAGATCAGCCTATCAGCGCGCATAACTACCCACCTAAATGATTAATTAAAAGATATTTAATTATGACAATAGATGTCATCATTAAGTATTATACTAGGTGTGTGTGTAGCAATGGAACTTATTTACGCAATAAGGCGGATATTGATTTTTGGATATATTGTGTAAATTAGCGGACATAAAAGCCTGATTTTTATGCTTACGATGTCCACTAATATTACTTAGGGAACATGATCACGCTAAGTGAATGGAGATGAAGTCAAAATTTCTCCTTGTATTTAGGGTCCCGGAAGAGAAAATGGATGTTCACTATTACTTTTTCTTCTTTTTAATGTCCGCTAATGATTAACGTAATATTTGGTTCCATTGCTACACACAAGCCATATCTATATGATTAAAGGGAGGAAGAATTATGTCCAAAAACGTAAGACCAAGAAGAATAATTTTAGATTTAGCAGTAACTTTAGATGGTTTTATTGAGGGGAAAAATGGGGAAGTTGATTGGTGTATCATGGACTCTGAGTTGGGTTTTATTAATTTCTTAAATCAAATTGATACTGTTTTATATGGAAGAAAAAGCTACGATTTATGGGGACAATTTACTCCAGAAATTGAAGATACTGATACTGAAAAAGAAATTTGGGAATTAGTTCATAGTAAAGAAAAATACGTGTTTTCCAAAACGAAAAAAGGGACTGATAATAAAGCAATATTCATAAATGATAAAATTCTTGAAGAAGTAAATAAATTAAAGAATAAGCCTGGTAAAGACATCTGGCTATATGGTGGAGCAAGTCTTATAACAACTTTTATCAATTTAGGGCTTGTTGATGAATTTAGATTATCTGTTCACCCTGTTATTTTGGGAGAAGGAAAACCGTTGTTTATTGATATAAAACAGAGATTGAATTTAAAAATGGTTAATACAAGGACGTTCTCCTCTGGCGTTGTGCAACTAATCTATCATTTAAATAGGAATTAATAATATTGCAAAATTCCAAAGATAAAATACTTGATAGTAATTGTCACTTCTCCAACAAATTCAGCTAATAGAAGCTCAAAATTTTATTCCGTTATAGGCTACTCAATCTTCCGTTAAAGGGCGCTTTCCTGTAAAAAGGAACAGTGCTTTTTTCATTATAGGGCCAGATAATTGAATAAGACTTTCAAACAAACACTGGATATTTATGTTAAAATTCACAAGAGATTGTGAAGGGGTGTACTTAACTAACGTCGCAGTTGGAAAAGGATTTGATATATAAATAATTAATACCAAACTTTAGTTTATTACATTGTGTTTTAAATTCCAAAATATAGTTGACAATTGTAGATTACAAATGTAATATTAATTTATAGATTACAAATGTAATATCAAGGGAGGTGTTATTCTATATGATGAAAGAATTACCTAAAATATCTGATGCCGAATTGGAAGTCATGAAAGTTCTTTGGGCAAAATCCCCTCAAACAGCGAATGAAGTAATTGAAAAGTTGGAGTCAACAACAGACTGGAAACCTAAAACCATTCGAACACTTATTAACAGATTAGTTCAAAAGGAAGCTTTATCTTATCTTCAAGATAAAGGACATTTGTATGAATATTATCCTCTAGTCTCACAAGAAAATTATCTACAAGTAGAAACAAAATCCTTACTTAAACGTTTCTATGGTGCGGCCTTTAAACCGTTACTTGTAAATTTTTTGAAGGAAGAAAAATTATCTTCCGAAGACATTAACGAACTCAAACGCATTCTAGATGAGAAGGCTGAAGAGAATCATAGGAAGGATAAGTAAAAATGATAAATACTTTTGTCAACATCTATCTACCTCGCTTTTTTGATTGGGTGATAGAAACATCTATTATGGCAAGTATTCTAGTGGGACTCATCTTATGTGTTAAAGCCTTACTGAGAAACAAGCTAAACCCAAGGTGGCACTATCTACTATGGATGATTTTAATTGTGAGATTACTACTCCCGTGGTCGCCAGATAGTTCCTATAGTATTTATTCAATCCTTTCACACTCTTATGAAACAACCGTTTCTGTTCAAAGCCCACCTGTTTCTTCTTCAGAAAACGAACGCATGTATGAAAAAAAGGGTATTTCTGGTGCAGAGATAATCATCGAAGATGAACGCAACGCAGCTGTTAAACTTCAAACAACTAATGAAAGTAAAAAAGAAACAATTCGTAATGAGAACCAAAAGGATGAACCAATTTCTTTTCATACCATTGCTTTATACATTTGGTTAACGGGCGTAATTATATTAGGTTTCGTAACTTATCTTGTAAATAGATCATTAACCCATTATATAAAACAACAACCTGTTATTACTGATAAAAGAATTGTTGAAATTTTTGAGAACTGTAAGAAATCTATGTCTGTTGAGCAGTGTATCCCACTAATACTAGCTGGAAAAATATCAAGTCCAACAGTACATGGATTCTTTCGCCCAAGAGTATTACTCTCAAGTGCATATATCAATCAGCTCACTGAGCAACAACTTCGACATATTTTTTATCATGAATTAGCCCACATCAAACGAAGAGACGTTGGTCTTAATTGGTTAATGCATAGTTTACTGATCTTAAATTGGTTTAACCCGATACTCTGGCATGCCTATTCTCGCATGAGGGAGGATCAGGAACTTGCATGTGATGTGTTGGCTCTAACGTTTATGGATGAAAAGGAACAAATTTCATATGGTCATACTATTATCAGCCTCTTAGAATACTACTCAAATAGTTATCAAGTACCTAGTTTGGCAAATCTAAGTAAAAATAAAAGAACACTAAAGAGGAGGATTCTTATGATTAAAAAATTCCAAAAGAAATCGTATCGTTGGTCTGCACTAGGGGTCATTGCAGTGATTGCTGTTTCATCGCTATCCTTACTAAATGGACATGCAGATGGGTTAAATGAAAAGCAGAAAGAGCAAACCACAATAACAGTAAAGGAAGAGAAGAAACAATCGAGTGTTTCCATCCAAACCATTGTAGAACAAATGGTTGGTACACAAGAACAGGCAAAGGCGGAATTAGGAATAGACGAAATTCTGTACAAGCAGATTCTGAATGAAATCGCTGTGGCTCAAAAATTTTTGACAACTGATGAATTTGAGCAATATATTTCATTAGACCGAGTTCTATTAACTTTGGATGGAAAAGCAGAGGCTCTTAGAAATCATGGGCAAGGGTATAATCCTGATTTACTTAGTGGGGACGAGCAAACTAAACTAAAAGAAAGCGCTCATGCGATTGGACCACTTAGGGATAAAGTTACGTCACATTTCATATATACTAAAGAAGAAGCACAAAAGTTAGTTGATTTTCCAATTAAGAGGCCAACCTATACACCGGAAGGCTACTCTCTGAAGAAAGAAGATATTAGATCAGAGGAAACAATTGGGAAGCCTCAGCCGATTATTAGTACAGAATATAGAAAGGGAGAGTTCGGTTATTATATTTCTCAATCACTGGACTTAGAACAAGAACAATTCTCGTTTGATGACTATGACAAGATAGAAAATTATATGCTGGAAGGAAATCATGTAACGTTTGGTTATATTCCACATAGCAATGTAAAAAGTATGAAGATGTTTGTTCCTGCAAAAGGCAAAAATAGTGCCTATCAAATTTTCATAACTGATGCTGTTTTAAATAAAACAGAATTAGAAAAGATTATGATTTCATTGTTGAAATAAAAATGAGGTCTCAAGATTCTTGCTTGAGACCTATTTTTATTAGTGATATGACAATTCATTTACTTAAAGAAATCGATAATTGTTTCTTTTTGATAAAGTTAAAAAATTTGGTAAACTACCGGGTAGTTTTTCTGTAATTAGCAGGGACGCTTTTTTACTATCATATGCATTTCTTCAATAAGAACTTGAAACGATCTTCAACAATCGGGCGCGATTGTTGAGTAACACAGGTAGAAAATAATCAAACTTTTTTATAAAACCGAAACTTAAATCTGCTTGATAAGAATCCATTTTGATCAATCTTTTTTTCAAAATAGGTTCCTATTATTTATCGTAAAATAAGGGTTTGTGAGGTATTTTTGATCAAACTTTATTTTAAAGCAACAGGGGTTCTAATCTTCGAACTATTCTAATTGTTTCAGAACTGTCTCTAAAACAAAAATAATCAAAAAGACCTTAATTCTGTCGGAAGGCTTTTTTATGAAATTTCTCGATGTACTTGAAGCTTGTTTTTCCGGATTCAGGGAAGGTGATGACGGTGTGTATCTCAAGGACCATTGCCATATATGGTTCGGGAACCCAAATATAATGATGAATATAATCAGTCAGTAGTTTAAAACCGCACGTTTCCCAGAAGTGGATGCGGCCCAGATTTTCAGGAGTATGTTCACATTGCTTCCAGCAAGACAAAATTGTACGCATCCTTTGCAAGAGCCCACTTTGTTATTTTATGGACAAAATCTTGACCGACCCCTTGTCCACGAACATCTTTTCGAACGGCGAGATAGTCAATTAGTAAAATTCGTGAGTATTGAATTGCACCAGTCAGCGCCATCGCCACCACTTCATTTCCTATCATGGCAACGTGGAGCGCACAAAGTTGTTTTTCAAACATATTTCGGATTATTTTCACAGGCTTGCCGCCGTGCTCACCAAATGCCTCTATATAGATAATCACGGCTTTCTGCCATAAAGCTTCATCCCAATGATCCCTCGATATTACATCCACTGTTTAATGCCTCCAACTATTTATTTCCAATTATTTAACAAAAAGGAACTGATATGCTATTTAGTATGAAGCTATTTTAAGATCACGACAATTAATGGTTGTGTATTGTGAAACTATCAATTTAATGTTTTATTTCTTATCAAAAAGCAGCGTAAAACCCCTAGCTTTAGATATGGGGATATAAGCTGTAT
>NZ_DALZYO010000089.1:0-5480 GCF_031988165.1 Neobacillus sp. | reverse complement strand
TCATCCCGTTTATTTTGAAAACTGCCATTTTCAGGGATGCGCATTGTTTCTATATCTCTAATTATCTTCGTTTTGGATACCTGTCACACCCCGAGATTTGTAGATTTCTGTCGAAACGTAAAAGGGTGTCAGGCGTCACATCCAATTAAATGGAGGTACCGGCACTTTTTTGACAATTAATCACCTAGAAAACAAAGGGATAATAAATCAATTACCACAGGAGAATAAACTAAATCTATTTATCTAAAATCCTTCAATGTCATTTGCTTAATAGTTTCGATGTGATCCTCCATAAGATTTTGCGCTAAAAGGATATCTGAATCTATAAGTGCATTTAGAATTTCCTTGTGCTCGCACAGAAAAGAAATTCTACTATAAAAAATGGATGTTCTAAAAAATGAAAGTAAAAGGGAGGGTATATCATGAAAGAGGTACTTATGGAAAGTGAAATAGCTATCTTAAAAAATACTGTAAAATCCTTCGTTAAAGAGAATGTATTGACTGCAGAACAATCACAAAAGGGTTACGTTAAGGAGCTGTCAGAAATACAGGTTGCGTCAATCCAAGAAAAGGCAAAGGAAGCGGGATTACATGCATTAGGAGCAAAGAAAGAATGGGGAGGCTCAGGCTTATCATTATATACAAGGACAATAATATATGAAGAAGCTGCCCTACACCGACTTGGTCTTTATCATCCGGGTGAGCTAAAGCTTTAACGGGGAAATGACCCTCATTGGCTGACCTGTCATGATGAAAAACCTGATTCAGGGTGCCTGACCCAAGTGGAGTAAAGCGTTACTTCAACGGGGGTCAGGCACTTATATTTAAGACTTATAGGGGAATTACATCAGTGAACCCCTACATGTCCAATAAAGCAGCTTTTGCTCTATGAATTACTAAAAATCGATTTCCAACCTCAATTCATAATGGTTTCAATCCGCAAGGAAACTGCAGCCGGGGATATCGTTTTATAACAAGTGTCAGGCACCATTTTAAAAATTGAATGGTACCTGCCACTTTTTTTTGGATCTTTCGTTGTACCATGATGCCTCATCTAGAAAGTCAACCTTGCTTCAGGAGGAGATATATAGGACTTTTTTAAGTGACAATTTTGCGGTTACTAGTAACAGGATACATAACTTAATCTTCTAAAGTAACATAATACAACAACATTTGGAAAAAATGTACATGATACGGTCATTAATAGAATGAGGTGACAGCATGAATCCCTACATCGAGGTCAGAAGTGTTTCTAAGATTTTTGGTAATAATTCGAAAGCAGCGATTGATCTATTGAAACAGGGTAAGACCAAAAAGGAAATTTTAAAAGCAACAGGACAGACAGTTGGGGTAAAAAACGTTTCCTTCGAAATTTATCCCGGTGAAATTTTTGTCATCATGGGTTTATCCGGAAGTGGGAAATCCACCTTAATCCGCATGTTTAACAGGCTGATTGAACCGACAATCGGAGAAATACTGATAGAGAATGAAGATATCGTGAAGATGAGTGAGGCAAGACTGAGGGAAGTAAGACAGAAAAAGATTAGCATGGTGTTTCAAAACTTTGCATTGTTTCCTCATAAAACGATTGTGGAAAATACGGAATATGGGCTGGAAATTCAGAAAGTCCCGGCAGAACAGCGCCGCAAAACAGCGCTTAGTGCACTCGAGGTTGTCGGTTTGAAAGGTTACGAAAACCAACTGCCTAAACAATTGAGCGGAGGCATGCAGCAACGGGTGGGACTGGCCAGGGCTCTTGCTAGTAACACTACTGTAATCTTGATGGACGAGGCCTTCAGTGCACTTGATCCGCTAATTCGGAAAGATATGCAGGATGAATTGCTGGAAATCCAAGAAAAATACAAGAAAACGATTATCTTTATCACCCATGATTTAGATGAAGCTCTGCGCATCGGCGACCGGATTGCGTTGATGAAGGATGGCAGTATCATTCAGCTGGGATCACCTGAACAAATTTTGATGAGTCCCGCCAATGAATTTGTCGAGAAGTTTGTGGAAGACGTTGATTTATCCAAAATATTAACTGCCTCCCATGTGATGAAACGAGCAGAAAAAATCGCTTTCGACCGAGGGCCTCGGGTAGCGTTGGAAATTATGCGGAAGCAGGGATACTCCAGCATTTTTGTTGTTGATCGCAACCGAAAACTATTGGGAGCGATTTCTGCTGAGCAGGCTCGTCAGGCCATTGAGCAAAATCAGTCCATAAAGGAAGTGATGACAACTGATGTTCCTACGGTTTTGGAAGATACTTTATTGACCAATTTGATGGATGTGATGTCCACATCCAGTCTGCCCATCTCCGTTATCGATGAAGAAAACCGCTTACAAGGAATTGTCATTCGCGGCGCCGTCATCGGTGCTTTGGCAGGAAATAAAGATTCCTTGAACGATTTGGAGAGTGAATGAGATGAATATACCGAAAATCCCTTTAGGAGATTGGGTAGACGCTCTGGTCAGTTGGGTCACCGTTGCCCTTTCCGGATTTTTTTCCTTGGTAACCACCGCCATCGAGTCATTATTAGATATCATAGTGAATGTATTAAGTGCGGGTCCGCCCATCATCTTAATCATCGTCTTAACCCTATTAGTCATCTATACCAGCAGATTGCCATTAGGAATTTTTACGCTCATCAGTTTGCTCTTGATTGATAATCTCGGCTATTGGGATTCCAGTATTCAAACCATTGCGATTGTTTTATTATCAGGATTACTCACCATCATCGTCGGAATCCCAGTTGGAATCTGGTGTGCGCAACGAAAAACGGTGCTTCGAATCGTAACGCCGATTTTGGACTTTATGCAGACCATGCCGGCATTTGTCTATTTAATTCCATCTATTTTATTTTTTGGAATCGGGGTGGTCCCCGGAATTATTGCCGGGTTTATTTTTGCGATTGCACCAACGATCCGAATGACCAATCTAGGCATTAAGGAAGTCCCCAATGATTTAATTGAAGCAGCCGATGCCTTTGGTTCCAGTAACAGCCAAAAATTGTTTAAGGTTCAATTACCAATTGCTACACCAACGATTATGGCCGGTGTCAACCAAAGTATTATGCTGGCCCTTTCGATGGTGGTGACGGCATCATTAGTCGGTGCACCGGGGCTTGGGGCAGATGTTTACCGGGCAGTCAGTCAAATTGACGTAGGAAGAGGTTTCGAAGCGGGATTATCCATTGTGTTTATCGCCGTTATTCTCGACCGGATTTCGCAAAATTTACGGAATCCGGCATATGAGAATTTGCTCAAGAAAAAATTTGCCTTTTCCATTTTAGCTGTTCTGGTCATCGTGACAGCGATTGTGACTGGAGTTACAAAAGAAACGGCTAAAAATAAGGATGGCAACAGCATTGGTGCCCAAACGAATTATCACATTATCGGGATTGAACCTGGTGCGGGAATTATGGCACAAGCGAATAAAGCCATCAAGGAATATCAGCTGGATGATTGGCAGCTGGCAGAAGGTTCATCTGCCGCCATGGCAGCCGAATTAAAGAAAGCTTATGATCATAAGAAACCCATCATTATCACCGGATGGGCACCGCATTGGATGTTCTCTACTTACGACCTTAAGTTTCTGAAAGACCCAAATAAATCCTTTGGTGAGGTTGAAGGTATTCATACCATTGTAAGAAAAGGTCTGAAACAGGATGCGCCAGGTGCATATACCATCCTCGATCAATTTACCTGGAAACCGGCGGATATGGAAAAAGTGATGGTGGATATTAAAGACAGGATGGACCCAGTTGAAGCAGCGGATGCATGGATTAAGGCTAACGGTGACAAAGTGGCGCAATGGACAAAGGGTGCTACTGCGGGCAATGGGGAAAAAATCAATCTTGTCTATGTCGCGTGGGATACAGAAATCGCAAGTACAAATGTCATCGCTAAGGTTCTAGAGCAGCATGGCTATGATGTGAAATTAAGCCAAGTGGAGGTCGGTCCTATGTTTGCCGGTGTGGCAAACGGAAGTGTGGACGGTATGGTGGCCGCCTGGCTGCCTAGTACCCATAATAAATATTATAAGCAATATAAAAAGGATCTTGTTGATTTAGGAACCAACCTCCATGGAACCAAGAATGGATTGGTTGTACCAAAGTATATGGATATTGATTCCATTGAAGATTTGAAGTAATTTACTGGTATTATCCATTCATTCGGTGCCAGCTAACTTTTTAAATAAATTTAATTAAAGTTCTACCGTCTTGTATTGTGAAGCAAATTACCAACATTTCGGGGAACAACCTGGAATAATTCAATTCCGAAATGGCACTTGTATACGAGAAAAACACTCGAATCTCGATTCCCACATATGATACGTTATTCGTGATGGTTCAATCTTATTTTCGAGCTCAATTCGGGGAAAAACGGCATCATTGCTCGTGATCGGAGCAGGTGGCGGAAATGAACTTACCGCATGCGGACCGTCTAACCAGCAATGGACATTCACCGGAGTAGACCCTTCTGAAGAGATGCTTCAGATTGCTAAAAATAAATCATTTCAACTAGGCTTGGAAAGCCGTGTCAAACTCATTCAGGGAACAATTGTCGACCTACCGCTTTCAGACTCGATGTTCGACGCAGCAAGTTGTATCTTGGTTCTTCACTTCATTGACGATAAACAAGAAAAGTTGAAGCTGCTCAGAACCATTAAGGATCATTTGAAACCGGGATCTCCATTCGCAC
This sequence comes from Neobacillus sp., assembly GCF_031988165.1. NCBI lineage: Bacteria > Bacillati > Bacillota > Bacilli > Caryophanales > Bacillaceae > Neobacillus > Neobacillus sp. The sequence continues at coordinate 773 of NZ_DALZYO010000089.1, read as the reverse complement.
TCGTTAGCGCATATGGAGCTCCCGATGATGCCGAACTTCAAGACAGATTAAACGTATGGAAAAGCTTTTGGTTGGATGGCGGATTCGAATCATCTAAAGAATACGAGATGGTAAACAGAAACATTATGAAAATTTCTTTCATTCCAGAAAATCAAATCGAACGGCTATTGGCAGAATCCGGCTTTACGAATATAACCCGGTTTTATTCGACTGGACTTTTTGCGGGATGGATTTGCCATGCGAAATGATTTATCGTAGATAACAATCGATGAGGTAATTCTGATTCCTTGCGCAAACGGGAATCGTTAGTTGAAGATTAGAAAAAAGCCACAAATTAATAGATGCTTTTTCATTGGTTAATTTTTCAACAACAAACATTAACAGAGCCTAAGAAAAAACGTAATCATGATAAGTGAAAGTGGCATTGCTGTTTTTTAAATTCATGGAAAAAATGATTTCTATCATCCAATGATAGAATAAATGAACCTACCGGACTTCTTTCCGCTCGATATAATAACGCTAGGATCAAATCCTAGCATTATTTTTATAAACTTATTTATTCTTATTGTTCTTCCTTTTGAGCCACACTTTTTTCTCCTAAAAAATGATGAATAGCTTCTATATTTTGATCGAAGTCCACTTCTAATACGTCACCAAGCTCTTCATCCCGTTTATTTTGAAAACTGCCATTTTCAGGGATGCGCATTGTTTCTATATGGCTACTTTTCTTTGTTAAAATGTCTGTTCCAATTGTCAAAAGGGTGGAGGTATCA
>NZ_DALZYO010000088.1:0-5812 GCF_031988165.1 Neobacillus sp. | reverse complement strand
GTCCCGACAGGTCTTCCGGATCTGGCCGCGCTTCTTCAGCTCCTGTTCTTCGCCCGCCGGTGCAAACAATGGTCTGGGCCGCAAGGTACTCGTCCAACTGATTCCTCTCACACTTCCCGCTGCCATTATCGCTCGTTGTTGCTGTTTTCACTGGTTTCTTATGCTTAACTCCATTAAAAAAAGCTAACCATTGATGGTTAGCCCTCAGTACATACCTCTTTGTGCTATTTGAAATTGTTGATGATCGTTGGACGCATAATAATGAGTAGCAAATTGCCCAAAAGCAAGTGCACCTAATGCAACTATACCCGTAATAACCCACATTTTTGTAGCTTTCATCCTAACGCCTCCCGTATTTTCGGTATTTGCTCCCTTGAATAAAGAGCGCGCTTTAAAAAAGTATAACTCATGGAAATGTCACCTTTTTTTTCAAAAAAAGCAGCAATACTTTTTTCAATTTTTGCAACATCCGGCCAAAGGTTCTTTTCTCTAAGAGCATCACAATAGGACAGAACATTTTCTACAGAGAACTCTTCATAGAGGCAATAAAGAATCTGCAATTTAATCCTAAATTCCTCACTGTCATAACGTTCTGTCATTTCAGAGCCAAGATTATACCAGCGATTACCTTCTTCAGCATCTCCCATTTCGTAAGATACCCGTGACAGCATATAAAGGTTTTGCAAGCCTTTTGGAGACTCCTTTAACCAGGAAAATGATTCTGCTTTGAGAAAAAGTTCCTTTGCCTCAACATATAAACCTTCCTGCCATCTTATCAAACCGAGGTTATGGTAAATCTTAGCTGTAGGTTTATCATAGCCAAAAGCCAAAGCATCCGTCAAGGCACTTCTTAAAGAAGAATCTGCATCTGGATACCGGCCCATATCGTAAAGACAAATACCCATCACAAGACTGCATTGTATGGCTTCAAGAATAAAATTTTTATCCTTTTCATAAATTTCTTTAGCTTGCTTTACATGAGTAACTGAAACCACGTGTTGATCGATTTCATAATAAGATACACCTATTTTGTAGTGGAAATCAGCAAACTTTGTTGTTCCAATTGTATCTTCAGACATACTAAGCAATCTGCGCTCAGCTCTCTTATAAAATTCAATCGCATCAAAATAATTTTTGTTAAAAAATTTATAATCGCCTGAAAATAATTCATAATAAAAATTTATGAGTAAATCATGACTTCCCCTAGATAAAAACTTAACAAGATCATCAGTTACTTCTTCCTCAAACAGTGCATCATGACGATGGCATAATAGAATATAATAATCAACTAAATCACTAGAATCTTCACTTTTTGTCAACATCTCTCTCAATTCAGCCTTCTTTATCTTTGAAAGTTCACCATCACCCTTTTTAATAAGCTCGTACCACCTATTCAAAGAGTTAGCAAAACAAGCCGAAGGCCCCTTCTTATTCAACAACACTTATCCTCCCTTCATTCCACCAGACCTATTCAATAAACAAGAAAGACTTTAAACATTTAGTACATAGAACTAAATTTTCATAGTTGCTTTATTTTCTAATGCCATACGTAGTATGCACTGACCAAGTAAACGTAACATAACCATACAAAAAAAGGTATAAAATTAATAATATTCTAAAATACTATTGTTCTTTATAAAAAACATTCTTTTTTAAAAAGGAACTTAAAACCGAAAGGTTTTAAGGAATTTCGCCTTTTTTATTTAAATCTCTTGACTTTTAGAACTTGAAACTAGCAGAATAGCTGACTGTTCTAGGAAACAGGGGCGAAATTCGATTGCCTATGTCTGTCACGAAAAAATAAAAACGGACAGACATAGGCAATCGATCAGGTTTGAAACTAGCGTCATAGAGACGTCTGAGGTTTCCAGTACTGCCTTGCTATCGCCAGACTTTCGCCTGCCATGACCTTTTTACATACAATGCCTGTCCTGTATGCACTTTTATGGGTTTGTCTTGTGTTCTCTCACACGATCACACTCTATTGTGTGTCGTTTACATAAAAGCTTGGCCATAGTTGCCCGCACCGTAGTGCGCCAGTGCAACCTAGTGGTATCTCCACATTCTCCGGACCGTTAATGGCCGTCCCCGCCCTTCGCCACAAGCGTAGCAAGGAACGCTTTTGTGGCTCATCTCCGTATTCAGTATGCAGTGGACGGAGCAACTCCTGACGTCAGTTTATTTTACACCCCTTAACGGCAGCTGGGTGACAAACAAAAAACGACAGAAAACAACTGTTTGTATCAACCCAAACAATCGTTTTCTGTCGTTCTAAAAATGCCGAAAACTATTGACGCAAAGACGCGTTTTCGGTAAAATGAAGACATAACTTAAAGACATTGTATGGGTAGGATCATACAAACTGTGAAGTGTTCGATGTTGGCGCATCGGGCACTTTTTATTTGTCATTTCTTATTTGTATTCAGTTTTTATGTTTCGTCTATCTAAATATGTATCTGTGTTTTCGCTATCAGCGAATACAAGCTATTAACCTTGTTGTCTGCAAACAACAGGGTTTTTTTGCTGTTTCTCAAAAATAATAGATTAAATCAACTCTGTCAAATCTTTCTCGTTGACTTAACTTGACTATAATATACATGATTTTTTTTTTGCCGTAAACCCCCGCGTCTGAAATCACCTATTTTCCCTGATTTCACTGATTTCATTTAACTAAAAATATTCATATATACCCTGTTTTATATGGATTTACGAGTGATTTCATTATGTTGACACACACAATTAAAGGTGCTATTATTGAGGAAAGTGAAATCAAAGGAGAGAATAAAAATATGAATATTTCTCGTATGAACGTGGACTTTGGAAATAGTATGTATATGAATTTAATTGATGGTTATTTTTTTGAATTGCCTACGAATGTAGTGGAGATAACTAAAGAAGCTGCTGAAGGAAAGTTTACAAGTATCGTTGAAGATCCCGCCGATTTAAAAGACCGGCTATTAGTTTCCACAGTGATTGATGAAACTGAGAGATACTTTTTAGTTGGTGAACTTGCAGAACCAGAAGTGTTAGGCAATCAACATATCAAGAAGTTACATAACAAAGTAGAGTCGTATATTCCATACGTGACTTTTTTAGCCGCAACTGCTTATTACCAAGCGCTAAAAGGTAAACGGGAAGATAATGAAGTTACTATTGAATACTTTCAAACAATGCTCCCAATCTGGCTTCTTAAAAAATTGGATAAATTCAGTGAAATGCAGAAAAGAATGGCTGCTAAATTTTTAGGCACTCACCAGGTAAAAGTTCTGACATTAGGATTAGAAAAAGATCTGACTATAAAAGTAGAAGATGCTGCGTGCAGGGTCGAATCTGAAGTTGCAAGATGGGCAATAAAGAAAAACTTTGATCTGGAAGATAAGGACTATGCCGAGCAATTTAAAAATTATGACGTAGTCTTTTGTGATTTAGGAGGCGGAACAGACGATCTTGTATTACTGCCGGCTGGACTAAAACCGCCAAAAAGCCGTGATTCCTTTGTTTCTAATACTGAAGCGCCGTTTTTGGCACACTTAGAAAAATTAAGAAAAGAAAAACTCCTCGAGCATTTTGATAGCGTTAGGGAGCTTGAAAAGTTTATATACTCAAATATTGGAAAAACTAAAATGGAACGAAGAGACGGGAATACCGGTCAGAAATTCGATTTAACTGATATCATCAAAAAATCTCTTAAAGAATACACAGAAATCAAAATAGCCCAAGCTGAAAATACATTCCCTGCACCAAAAGATAAGGTTTACAAGTACCTTTATTTTGGCGGTGTTGGTGAGGTGCTTGAAGAATCAATTAGTGTGGTTACTGAAGAGAGATATGGCCGTGATATTTCTGAATCAAATCATATAGTTGCTGAAGATGCAAGACTGCTCAACTTATATGGCCTTGAAGTTTTAAGCCGCGCTGAACAAGTAAAGAAACAGGCAAATGAAAAAGAGGCACAATCAATTTAGGTGATATAAATGGCTAACCAAGAAAGAGTTAAACTCTGGAATGTTCGTACAACAAAAATGACTGATGAGATGTATAATTTTGTTTTAGACCGGATTAGTAAAACAAGTGAAGGCACCTTTAGAGAGTATGCCTTTCAGCTTATAGAAAGGGACATGCAACAACAGAAAAACGAACAGAAAAATAGAGAAAAAGATCGTCATGTTCATGATGAATTAATTGCCTTGAGAGAAGAAATGACAAAAGAATTTCGTGATTTGAGGAAGAAAATAGATCAGGGGTCGATATACGTAGAACACAAAACAGCTGATCCAAAAACAGCTTCAGAAACCATTGAAGAAGGTCAGTTAATCACTGAGAAAATCACTGGTACTATTGAGGAAGAATACGATTATGATTTTTAAGTGTTCATCATTTAACAACTAGAATGGATACAAAAAGGAAAGGCGGAGAATACATGGCATATCGTATTGTGGGCAAGCTTGAAGGGACGGAAATTAAGTTTACGAGCACACACTCAGATGAAGAGATACGAGAGGAGATATTCGAGACGATTGAGGAAGCAGAGGATACTTTGAGGACCTTGAAAATGTCTCTGCCTGAAGGAACAAAATTGACGATTGAACCTGCGGTGTAGAGACAAATCCCTTATTTTTTAATACTAAGAGCCTAGAGAATCTAGGCTCTTTTCATATGCAGTTATTGGTCAAACGTTAATTAATTGCAATACAGACGCTCTGAGCAACATTAGAATCCAATTAATCTGTATAAAACCTGTTTTTTTGTCAATGCTGATACTACTAAGGGAGGTCATAAAAATGAAATGCAAACATTGTAGTAAAACGGTCCGGATGTCAAAAGAGAAATTTATTGGGAATCAAAAACTTTGCTCTAGTTGTTTTAAACTCTGGAAAAAAATCGGCCGCACTTGGGGGAAAGTTGGTTAAGAATAATGCAACTCACCATTGATACGGGCAAGGATAATTCTATATGAATCGTCTTTGTTGTATTTTTTTTGATACCAGTCAATCACACTCTCATTGTTGAGAGCCATTTTAAGAATTTCAGCTGCTAACTGTGTCTTTGTCATATCACAGGAAATGGCCAACTTCTTCAGCTTTTGATGTGTATCTGAATCCAATGAAGGATTGACTCGTGTTTTTTTATCCGAACGTACTTTTCTCTCTCCAACCTGGTTAGCCGCTTTCTTCTTCATATCTTCTTCCCCCTCCAACCAAATATCAGCTTTCATTAGGTTTTTCTCACTAACACAGTAACACTGTAACAGTTTTCATCTGTTACTATGCTATTCTGCAACCCTTCAAAATATGTATAAACCGATTAAAAACAGCAGGGATTGCTACTACTGCTACTCTTAATTAAATCCTCAGCTTAGTCTTTAGGATCGGGGTTTGTCCTGGCTCCTGACGTTTTTCCTGACACCGCTGCGCGTTCCTTCAGATGCAGTTCTTCGTCGCCAGTGCCACCGCCCAGGGATGCGGGCACCGATCGCCGTGTTGCCCTGGCCACCTGACCGGTCTTCCGGAAACAGCCGTGCTCCTTCAGCTGCAGTTCTTCGCCGCCGGTGCTGCCATCGCCTAGGGATGCCGGCACCGATCGGCCGACTTTCCCTTTCGACCAGCTTCGCACCGCCGACTGACTGCCACGTTTGCCCTGGACCCGACGGGTCTTCCGGATCTGGCCGCGCTTCTTCAGCTGCAGTTCTTCGCCGCCGGTGCTGCCATCGCCCAGGAATACAGGCGACGATCGCCCCCGTTGCCCTGGATGCTCTGTCGGGTCTTCCGGATCTGGCCGCGCTTCTTCAGCTGCAGTTCTTCGCCGCCGGTGT
>NZ_DALZYO010000087.1:0-5848 GCF_031988165.1 Neobacillus sp. | reverse complement strand
ACGCCCGCGGAAAGCGAAGCGCCTGGAGCGCAAATCAACAGACATGTCGCATTAACAATATTATAACGAATTAACGCGGTTAATTATTAAAGTAACGTAAAAAATAAAGGCTGTCGAAGGTTTTTCGACAGCCTGAGACCTCCGACTACGAAGGGCTTTTCGTTAATCTGTAAAAGTAATGCTTCATTGTCCGAGAGAGTGCGAATCTCGTCTTTTAGGTCAATGAAACAACCGCAGGGTAAATTAATCAGTAAATTTATATGTCCAAAACCGCTCATTGTTAATCCACACCATAATTTGTGGGTCTTGGTTTTTTAACTTCTCTTCCATATCAGTAAACATTTGCTCTGTCTGCGAGCGGTGTGCCTTAATGGCAGCAAGCTTTGTGTTAGCAACAGGGGTAATATTGTTGATAATGTCTGCTTCACCAAGCTCCTCCACACAATTATTAGAGAAAGCGACGCAGTGTAATGTTGGACGCGAAGCCACTGGAATCATTTCCACAGCCCTCACGACCGCCGCACCGGTGGCATCATGGTCAGGATGGACCGAATAGCCTGGATAAAAAGTAATAATAAGTGAAGGATTTACTTCTTCAATCAATGCTAACATCGTGTTAGCCAGTTTATCTTCATCTTCAAATTCAATTGTTTTATCGCGGAATCCTAGCATGCGCAGGTCTTGGATGCCCAAAACCCGGGCTGCTTCCTTTAATTCCTTTTTTCTAATTTTAGGAAGATTTTCCCGATTGGTAAACAAGGGATTTCCCATGTTACGTCCCATTTCCCCTAAGGTTAAACAAGCATAGGTAACAGGGGTTCCGTTCTGCACGTGAGTCGCAATCGTCCCTGAGACCCCAAACGCTTCATCATCTGGATGGGGAAAGATGACTAAAAGCTGACGTTCTTTTTCCATTACCATTCTCCTTTCCGGATTTATTTTTATCAAGTTCTTTTTGCCTTCAATAACTGTCAAGCACTAGCTCCTAGGAGCACGAGGTCACAAGCAATCCGTCGAGAAGGTTAAAGAACAGCCTTTCCGAGGTTCGTCTTGTGCTTTTAGCTCTATGCCAAGACACATCTGCTTTTCTTATTCAAACGGCGTACGGCTGAGTTCCAACGCAACGGCTAACTTCCCTTTTTGATCATGGCCAGCTAACAGCAGGCGGCCTTGCTCATCGACTTCAAAATGTGTCAGCCCTTCTGCATACACCCAGCCAAGGTTTATTTTCAATCCAACCCGGTACGGTCCATTACCAGTAATTTTCCCCAATTCATAACGAACTAAGGCATTGCGGATATAGGCACCAGCGGAAAAGAAAGATTGATCGTTATGTGATGCGTAGGCACCATTCGTCGTTTCAAGGTGAAGATAAACATCTTGATTTGCGAAGCTGTTAATGGTGTCCTGCACGCTTTTTACATCAATTGACTCCAAAATTATCTTCTCCTTTCCTAATCAAAGTAACTTAAGTTAATAATGTTACTATCATACTAAAATCAGTCACAAAATGCGAAATCCATGCTTGAAAAAAATCGAGCCACCATTTGGATATGGGGCTCGATTTTTGCAGAAAAAAGTTCGTTTTTAGTGTTGCCGATAGGCACCATGCCAGGTAGGACCTACATATTCGTTTAAGCGGAAGCCTTGCTCGATAGCAGCTGTGATAAACGCTTTCGCCACATCGACTGCTTCATAAATAGATTTTCCTTTAGCAAGCTCAGCCGTAACCGCTGATGAGTAGGTACATCCAGCACCATGAGTATAGGTTGTGTCAAATTTTTCAGATTCGTAAAGCTTGAATTCCTTCCCATCATAAAGGAGGTCGACAGCTTTTTCCTCTGAATGAAGCTTACTTCCGCCCTTAATTAACACAAATTTTGCGCCTAAGCTATGGATTTTTACAGCTGCTTCTTTCATTTCATTTACTGTACGAGGTGTTTTCGTTCCCGCAAGCTGTCCAGCTTCAAAAAGATTTGGCGTCACGACTAAGGCACGCGGCAGCAGCAGTTCGCGCATGGCATCGGTTGTTTCCGGGTTCAACACCTCATCTTCGCCCTTGCAAACCATAACCGGATCAATGACGACTCGCTCCAGTTTGTTTTCATCAATCACTTTCGCAGCCAATTCAATAATTTCAACCGTTCCAAGCATGCCTGTTTTCATCGCATCGATACCGACGGAAAGAATGGTATCTAATTGTGTTTTAAGTGTATCCACCGCAACCGGGAAAACGCTGTGGTGCCAATCTTTTGGATCCATTGTCACGATAGTGGTCAGAGCAGTCATTCCATAGACTCCAAGTTCCTGGAAAGTTTTCAAATCCGCTTGAATCCCGGCGCCGCCACTTGTATCTGAACCTGCAATCGTCATTACTTTTTTAATTGTCATTATGTACTCCTCCTCAAAAAGACTCTTAAATTCTTCATTATTATTATAAAACATCTGAAAAAATATAGCAGATATGAAACATCACTCTCGCAAAAAAATAACCCAAACAGGTTTTTGTCATACGTGACAACCTGCATGGGTTTCCAATGAATGGGGAACCTTTACATGAATGCTCCCCTTATTTTGTTACTGTTTCTAAAGCAACTTCTATCATGTCATTAAATGTAGTTTGTCGCTCTTGGGCTGTAGTTTGTTCCCCGGTTAGAATATGGTCGCTGACAGTTAGCAACGTTAAGCCCTTTACACCAAATTTAGCTGTAAGATAATAAAGTCCCGCTGCTTCCATCTCTACTGCTAAAACACCGTGGTTACCAAGCTTAGTGAATTCATCATCATTATCTGTATAGAAAACATCGGAAGAAAGGACGTTACCTACATGAAGCTGTAATCCTTTTTCACTGCCAATTTCGTAGGCCTTCTTGATTAACTCAAAGTTCCCAATTTGCGGGAAGTCGTAACCAGGGAATTGACTGCGAATGATGGCTGAATTAGTTGCTGCTGCCTGAGCGATAATCACATCGCGAATGTTTACGTTTTGTTGAATGGCCCCGCATGTCCCAATACGGACAAGATTTTTAGCACCATAGTCGTTAATCAGTTCGTGTATATAAATCGAGGCGGATGGCATTCCCATCCCTGTCCCTTGGATAGAAACGGGTTTCCCTTTATATTTTCCCGTGAAACCCAGCATCCCGCGAACCTGATTATAGCAAACAGCCTCTTCAAGGAAAGTCTCAGCAATATATTTTGCCCGTAACGGATCACCTGGTAATAAGACGGATTCTGCAATTTCGCCAACTTTTGCCTCAATATGAAAACTCATCTGTTATCCCTCCAATAATATTGTTTGTATTGCGCCATTTTATGATTCGTCAAAAAATATAGCACAATCATCCATAAATAATCTGTTAAGGGGATAACCGCATTTTTGTGACCTAGTTAACAAAATATTGGTGATAGTGGTTACTGAAATTAACCGCTTACGTTTGCTAATATGGTATAGATATGGCTAAAAATTATTCCACTTCCTTAGTGAAGGAATCTCTTCTGTTTCACTACAGAGCGCTTCCAATTTATTTTTATCTAATAGGTAAAGATGCTTTTCACGGATATCGATTAGCCCTTCAGTTTGAAAATCGTTAAGTGTTTTCGATATCGACTCACGGGTGACCCCAAGCATCCCGGCAAGGAGGGAATGAGTGATTTTTAGGTCAATTTTATCAATATCGCTGTTTGGTTTTCCAAAATTATAATAAAGGTCCATAATTAAATTCGCCGCCTTTGTTCGGACGTCGTAAAAAGTTAAATAACGTATCAAACGGTTCAGCATCCGAGTGCGTTCTACAAGGATCATATAGGCCTTTTTTAGGACAGATGGATAGGACTCTACGATTTGGAGAAAGTCCTGCTTGGTCATCAGCCATGCTGTAACATTGTCTAGTGCTTCAATGGAAGAAATTCGGTGATTACCGTTGGACAACGCTTCCACTTCTCCTAAAATATCACCAGGCATGGCTATGCTGAGGATAATTTCCTTTCCTTCATGAATCCGATATATTTTCACCATTCCGGAGCGAATCAGATATACATCTTCACTTTGGTCATTTTCAAACATAAGGACATGATTCTTTTTAAATTTCCGTTCTTTTAAAAGGGGAAGAATTTGCGATAAGTCATTCTCGGGTATGCCTGAGAAGATGGCTATATTAGAAAGATTGGTAATCATAAACATACATCCTTTAACGATTTTATTCACTAGGTGGCATGGGTTTTAAGAAAGAATTTTTGGAAAAATGTAAGGAGAGATTGGCGAATAAGATTGTTAATCTTAATTTTACCTAATCATATCGGCATTGACAATTTGGAGGATAAGACATTCTTTGGAAAGGTAGGATATTAAGTTGAGTAAAAATTTACAGAAGTTATTTCCTCTTCATGGGGAACAAACAAATACTCGTACGGAAGTTATTGCGGGATTAACTTCTTTTATGACAGTCGCCTACATTATTGTTGTAAATGGAGCCATCTTACGGTCAGCTGGTATGCCTTATGAAGCCGTGACCATTGCAACGGTCATCTGCTCCTTTTTAGGCTGTATGCTGATGGCGCTTTGGGCCAATTCTCCACTAATTATTGTTCCCGGAATGGGAGATAACGCTTTTTTTGTTTATACCCTTGTATTATCTTTAGGACTTACATGGCAGCAAGCACTTGCGGCCGTCTTTTTAGCTGGAATTGTTTTTACGGTTACTTCGATTTCCAAGGGGGCCGTGTATTTATCAACTGCGATTCCGAAGTCGATGATCAATGCGATAACCGCCGGAATTGGCTTGTTTATTGCGTTTCTTGGGTTTAAAAATGGCGGATTAATTGTGGCAAGCAAGGGGACATTTGTTCAATTAGGCAGTCTTAGTGATCCGAATGTGTTAACGACCTTACTAACGTTATGCATTTTGCTGCCGTTGTTTTTACGCAATGTAAAGGGCAACTTCCTGATTGGAATCATTGCTGGAACGTTGATCGGCTCTTTGTTTGGAATTGTTGATTTTTCCAATTTGGGTGATTTTAGTTTCTCGTTTAATGGATATGAACAGGTCTTTTTCGCCTTTGATTTCAGTCAAATAAGCACGGTTAATTTTTGGATAGCGGTTTTCTCGTTATCGATGGTAATCATATTTGAGAACATGGGGGCACAGCTTGGGATGCTTCCAAATAAAGATAAGTTTCGGAAGTCGTTTCAGGGAATTGCTGTTTCTGTCATAGGGGCAGGAGTTTTTGGCTGTAGCCCGACGACGACAGCGGCAGAGTCGGCGACAGGGATTGCTGCAGGAGGAAGGACTGGCTTAACTTCTTTTACAACAGGACTGCTTTTTATCCCGGCATTGTTTCTTATTCCGCTTTTCAAAGTAATCCCGAATGCGGCCATCGCTCCTGTGCTCATCATTGTCGGCTGCCTCATGATCCAAAGTCTGAAAGAAATACCGCTCGACGACTTTACCGAGGCTTTTCCAGCCTATCTAATGATGACAATGATGCCACTCACCTTCAGCATCGCTAACGGGCTCGCCTTCGGCTTCATTGCCTACCCGCTAGTAAAACTCGTAACCGGCCGAAGAAAAGAAGTATCCGTAACAATCTACATCATCGCCACACTATTCCTGCTTTACTTTATATCTAGTGTGATTTAGTGGTTAATGGTGTCAGGCACCTTCGGTGGACATTTGTCCTCTGTGGGCGGACATTATGATATTCTTCTATGGGTGATTGAAAAACCAACCTTTGTTTCTTGAGGGTTGGTTTTTTTTTTAATGATAAGAAAATTTTCGACTTTGAGAATTGTCTAGCTCCAGCGCCCAGCGGCTAGTGTACTTCGCCCTTTTCCCTACGATAAGTCAAC
>NZ_DALZYO010000086.1:0-5926 GCF_031988165.1 Neobacillus sp. | reverse complement strand
AACTTTAGTTTTCCGACCTTTCGTAACGAAATTGCCGCGCTATATAGCGCGGCAATTTCTATGGCATGGTCTAATGGTTATTTCAAGGGCATCCGGCTCTGTATCTTGTTCATAGGCGTAATATTCCTGTAATTCATTTTTGGCTTCCTCTTCACTTGCGGCAGTTAAACAGCCTTCTAACGTCGGAAAAATGCCGTCTCTGTCTTCAATTCTGTAGCTGAAACAAGTCAAATTTTTATTTGTTTGAGTGATTTCGTTTAATTTGCTTAAAATGTTCATGTGCTTGTTAGCTCCTTTTGTTTTTGTAAGTAGAAGGGAAGACCATCCCCAACCACGTATGTTTTTGGTTGCTACCGATTTGTGTTGAATCTTGTTACTGAATAACAGAGAAGTTTTAAAGAAGATGAAACCAAACTGTCTTTTTCAACTCTTTCCAATGCTAGTTTTTTCATATTTTCATCAAGCTGTTGACCGTGCTTTTTTAGTGCGTTGTCATAATCACCTTTAAGTGGAATTACCAACTCATAAGCTAAATTAACGTAGATCATTCTATAACTCCTTTTGGCGTATTTTGTAGTGAGAGAAGTCGGAGGACATCTCTCACTAACTAATAAGAATAGGAATAAGAAGGTTGCTGACGAATAAAAACCCTATAATTATTAGTGAGTAGACGGGTTTCACCCGTATAATTTTGTCACCTAACATGGAGATTTCACCATCGGTTTGAAGCTCGGCCAATAAGGTTTGAACAGAATGTTTATCATAATTTCCTTGTTTCAATAATTTTGAAAGAGTGGTATACTTATAGGTATCTAAGATACGGAGCAGTGATTCTTTGGACGGGGTCACATGCTCTTTTTTTATTTCTCTTTGGAACGTAGTGATTGATATATCATGCCTCATCTTCATTGTCTCCCCCTAAGATCATTAAGCCACTTTTAGTGTCCTTCTGTGCCAGTGTAAAAACCTTTTTTGAATCGTGATAAGAATAGTCGGTTGCAAACTCTGATAAATCGGAAAAACCAAGCGTAACAACTATATCCTCTAACCAAACATCATTGGCCTGAAATTTTAAGTGCTTTGTTTCCGTACCGTATGTCCATAATGATGTCGTGTTGGAATCATCCCTAATTAACTTTTTTTGGTACAATAAAATCAATTCATCCAGTATCTCCCTGCCGCATTCTAAACTCTGTTGTTTTAACGTTTGAACAAAATGAGGGTCATTTAACAAAATATCAATATTTTGCTGAGTAGACTTGATGCCCCTATTGTCTAAAGCCAATTCTAAATCTTCCGTGTGCCAGATAACTTTTGTTAATTCCATTTTCGATCGCCGTCCTTTTTTTAAGACTTTTTTGTTTTTGCGGAGGCCGATTTGCATTCACAGCAAAAAGGACGCCAAGGGTTTACGAGGCCGTTAAGGGTGCTTCAGCAGCCTTTTACGGATCGTTAAAGCTCATTTATTTGTGCTCGCGGCAGCGGCCGTTAACAAAAAAATGAGCTGACCCTTGCGTCCTTTTATGAAACACGGTTAGCGACGCGGTGGTGCCTTTTCCGCCGCGTTGATGGCCGATGTTGAATGTGACATGCTAAAGCCCCCGGACAGCTTCAGCTGTCCAAGGTGGGGGCGTTTGGCTGGACAAAAACAAAAAAGGCGTCTAAAAAAGGATTTTAATCATGCCGGCGGCTGCCGGCATACGTTTTGCGGAAATGCGACCGGGCTTTACGGGAGCCTTTCTGCTGCTTTTAAGGTTTTAGAGGCTGCTTCAGCAGCCTCTAAGCAGGCTCGATGCCTGCGTTTTAATCAAGGAAAACTTTAGTTTTCCGACTATCCGTGAATTTATTTCAGAGGCAGGTTTATCTGATGAATTAATTTCTAAACTTTGAAAAATGTTTTCTCTGGTATAGAATTAAAGTTAAATCCAACTTTTGGAGAAATGCTGAAGGTATAGCGGAATCAACCGATAAATAATATATAGAGATAGGAAAGAGAGGTAGACATGGAGAATCTAAAACATATTAAAAAAATTAAGAATAGTATTCTTTTTTCAGTTGTATGGCGGGTTTTATTTATAGCTTTATATCCAATACTTTCAGGAATTGGATTGAATATGATTGGAATAAATTTGTCTGCAGGAATCCTGTTTGCATTAAGTTTTATCGTCAGTATGATTGCCTGTTTGACTTTAGTCACCCATATGGGAAATTTAATTGGGATAAGGGAGTTTTTACGGCAGTATAAATTAATAGAAAGAGAGCTTATAGGGAGATATTCCTTTGATGCTAAAGTTTTGGATGACATGCTTGATAACACCAGAAAAAAATATAGCCATCAAATATCATTTGATCGGAAGTACGACATAAATGATTTACATGCTATTGAAGAGTTAAATAAGGAAGATCGAAAGGGTAAGTATTTGGATAAGTACCTTACTGCTAAACATGATAAACATGTAATTCGTATGGCCTTAATTCCAAAGAATATAGCGGAGGACTGTATTTATAGAGTATTTAATTCCAAAACTCTATTTGGTATAACCGGAAGGAAATATTTTTACAAATGGGAAATGGCTCGATTAGATGATGAGTTTATTCTAATGAGAAAAGAGAAAGAAGCAAAAAAGAATAATATTAATTAAAGTAAAAGTACCTGAAGTTTTCAGGTGCTTTTTTTGTGAAGAAAGTGTAACCAGGGGAACGCGGGCGATCGGGGCCCGCATCCCTGTGCGATGGCAGCATCTGGGCGAAGAACTACAACTGAAGGAGTGCGTCTGTTTCCGGAAGACCCGTCGGGGCCAGGGCAAAGCAGGCGATCGGCGCCTGCATCCCGGCTATTGCAGCACCGGCGGCGAAGAACAGCAGCTGAAGGAGCACGTCTGTTTCCGGAAGACCCGCCGGGTCCAGGGCAACGGGGGCGAACGGCGTCCGCATCCCTGGGCGATTCTGCATCGGCAGCGAAGAACTGCAGCTGAAGGAACGCGCGGGCAGTTTTTAGAGAGTAGTGATGCGGCAGCATTCAGGAAAAACTTTCTTGTACTAAAGGAACGTATGTTCTGGTAATATAGAATCAAAAATATGAGAAGGTGTGGATCAAGTGATAAAGGATCGGGGTTTAATGAAATGGTCAACTTCTATGATGTTACCGGAACACAATGAAATGTTAAAGCAGCTTAATCTTGAAATGGAAAAAATGAAGCGCCCCAAAAATGATGAACAACAAATTGAGGAAATGGCTTTTACAATACTGAGGGCAGAACAAGGCAAACATCTTTTAAATATCTCTTATTTCGAGAATGGCTTTATTTCATCTCTCACAGGTTTTGTGAGTACCTTTAAGCACATTGACAGGCAGATATTAATAAAAACGAATGACGGGCTTATTAAGGCTGTTTCAGTGGATAATTTAATCAATGTGGAGTTTGCAGATGGAGAAAAGTTTTATGATTGACTATGATAGTCTCCCTAAACGTACTTTTTTAACCGTAGATATGCGCAGCTTTTATGCCAGTGCATCTGCAGTTATGCTTGGCCTTGATCCCATGAAATGCTATCTTGCGGTGGTTGGGGATACGGAACGATCAGGAAGTGTTGTTTTAGCTGCGTCACCGTCTTTAAAAAAACGATTTGGTATTAAAACCGGTTCTCGCCTTTATGAAATTCCTGATCACCCTGAAATTCACATAGTAAATCCTCAGATGCGGCTGTTTATTAAACTGTCAACTCATATAACTCATTTGTTTTATCAATTTGCTGCACCTGAAGATATCCTTACCTATAGTATTGATGAGAGTATAATTCGATGCGATCATCTGAAGAGGCTATGGGGGACACCGATGGATTTAGCGAAAAGATTACAAAATGATTATGGCCAGTTCGCCCATTATCGGAAATGTGGGGCATAGGAAAGCGTATGGAAAGGAATCTGAATCGAATGGGGATTTCTACTGTAGGTCAGCTTGCAAACTATCCTCTAAAGCTTTTAGAGAAACGTTTCGGCATCATGGGAAGCCAGATCTATTATCATGCTCATGGGATAGATCTTAGTGATATGGGAACGCCGGTGAGACAAGAACAAATCTCTTTTGGGAAAAGCCAGATATTGTTAAGGGACTACCACCAAGAAGCGGAAATTAAATCAGTCCTATTGGAAATGTGTGAGGAAGTTGCTAGGCGGGCTAGAAAGGCGAAAAAAGCTGGCCGTACCATTCATTTAGGAATAGGTTATAGTCACAGCATAGGCGGCGGTGGCTTTAATCGGTCTTTAACAATAGATCAACCAACTAATAACACTATGAAAATTTATAAAACAAGCCTTGTGCTGTTTAAGAAGTTTTACCAAGGCCAAACGGTAAGGAGCTTGTCAGTTACACTAGGCAACGTCGTTGACGATAACCAATTTCAGATGTCCCTTTTTGAAGAAGGAGAAGAAAAACAACGTCAGCTTGGCCATGTTATGGATTCCATTAGGGAAAAATACGGCTCAGATGCGATTTTAAGAGCTATTTCTTATACCACAGCTGGAACTGCTCTAAAGCGAGCTAAGCTTGTGGGCGGCCATCAGGCGTAATCGCCTTTTAACTGAAAGTCTCCGTAGCATTTCATCGCTTTGGTTTGGCAGCCTAGCGGTTGCCTTCTTTTTTAAATACGAGGTATCTCTTTAGTTTATTTAAAACTTCTATGGGATTTCAAATGCTAGACATGATATACTTGTTAGGAAGATATTTCTAAAAAAGGGGGCGGGGTAATGAAAAAAAGATTCATTGGATTCTTGGTCTTAGCTTCTTTTTTGTTAATGTTTAATACAGCTTCATATGCTACTGAAACGGAAGAAAAAACAACGGCTGAAGTATTGGAGAGCGCGTGGGATGAATTTGGTTTATTTAGTTTTGAAATTGGACAAACTGATCCGGTAATTACAATAGGAATGGATCAAAGCAAAAGTGATACAAAGCTTCGTGAATATTTAAACGATAACCTGTCTGAGAAATCAAAGAAAAAATATGACGTTGTAATATTCAAAGACGATATTAATAAATTGAAAAAAGAACATCAAAAGTATTTGCAAGAAAAAAGCAGACCTTAACGGGTCTGCTTTTTTCATTTAAAGTTAGTTGTACCACAGAGTAGCTTTTTTTATTGTAATCACCTTATCAAAGCCTGCTTCATTTGTGAATTTAAAACGATAGCTTTTGCCTTTTTTTAAATTCCAATTCATATGAAATTCACCTTTCCAACCACCCGGTATTGAAACTTTTTTGGCTTGACCAGCTGGCCCCCCTTTTCCATTATCATAATATGCGGCTACAGCAAATGCTTTTGCTGTTCCTTTATAAGCTATGATAAGAGTTTTAGGATCTTTAAAGCTTTTTCCATATCTGCCTGGTCCTCCACCAAGCCAAATGTTAGAACTGAAATCGAAATATCCCGATGAATAGGATTTCTTCAATATCCCCAATGAATTGTCTCCAGGCTGCTCTTCTGCAAGTCTAATCATAGATTTCAGCTCTTCGGTTGTATAAGGATGAATCTCTTTATTGTTCTCATCAAAAATCTTGATATGGTTTGCAATTTCAGCCTTTTTAGCCTCAATTTCATTCTGAGAAAGTGCTTTTGTCTCGATAGGCAATAAAGTCTTTACCTCTGTTGCTTCTGCTTTGCTTGTCCCGATGAAGTTAAAAAGAGAAATGCCTAAAACAGTTGCTAATGATAAACACTTTAAATTTGCATTCATTTTTTACGACTCCTTTATTTAGATTTACAACCTAGTATCGAGCAACTTATGTTATTTCATGGTGAAGAGTTTATGAGGAACTTTAGGAGTAAAAATACAATTTTGAGCGGACGAGATTACTTTATGCTTTGCAAGCTTCTTATTGGCTCAATCAGTTAAAGCAGGAACATAATACGATAAGGCGCATCAAAT
>NZ_DALZYO010000085.1:463-5602 GCF_031988165.1 Neobacillus sp. | reverse complement strand
TAAGGTTCTTCGCGTTGCTTCGAATTAAACCACATGCTCCACCGCTTGTGCGGGTCCCCGTCAATTCCTTTGAGTTTCAACCTTGCGGTCGTACTCCCCAGGCGGAGTGCTTAATGCGTTAGCTCCGGCACTAAGAGGCGGAAACCTCCTAACACCTAGCACTCATCGTTTACGGTGTGGACTACCAGGGTATCTAATCCTGTTTGCTACCCACACTTTCGAGCCTCAACGTCAGTTACAGTCCAGCAAGCCGCCTTCGCCACTGGTGTTCTTCCATATATCTACGCATTCCACCGCTACACATGGAGTTCCACTTGCCTCTACTGCACTCAAGTTCGCCAGTTTCCAAAGCCATTCCACAGTTGAGCTGTGGGCTTTCACTTCAGACTTAACGAACCGTCTGCGCTCGCTTTACGCCCAATAAATCCGGATAACGCTCGGGACATACGTATTACCGCGGCTGCTGGCACGTATTTAGCCGTCCCTTTCTGGTATGGTACCGTCACATTAACATCATTTCCTACATTAACTATTCTTCCCATACAACAGTGCTTTACGACCCGAAAGCCTTCATCACACACGCGGCGTTGCTCCATCAGGCTTGCGCCCATTGTGGAAGATTCCCTACTGCAGCCTCCCGTAGGAGTTTGGGCCGTGTCTCAGTCCCAATGTGGCCGATCAGTCTCTCAACTCGGCTATGCATCATCGTCTTGGTAAGCCTTTACCTCACCAACTAACTAATGCACCGCGGATCCATCTCTAAGTGAGGCCGAAGCCCCTTTTAAACACACTTCATGCGAAATGCGTTGTTATACGGTATTAGCATCTGTTTCCAAATGTTATCCCCTGCTTAGAGGCAGGTTGTCCACGTGTTACTCACCCGTTCGCCACTCTAGCCATATGCTTTACGTCTCACCGAAGTGATCAGGTCCGCGACTAGCGTTCGACTTGCATGTATTAGGCACGCCGCCAGCGTTCATCCTGAGCCAGGATCAAACTCTCATTTTAAAAGTTTGAAGATTGCTCTTCAATGTTAACTGACTTGCTATATTGCTATAGCGTATCCGTTTATTGTTTGTTACGAATTGACTTCGCAAATTGTTTCTTTACACTATTTCGTAAAATAGTGACCCGACACATTTGTTTATCAAAGTTTTGTTCAGTTTTCAATGTGCTACCTGACATCTTGCGATGTCGTTGTTTCCTTACGAAACAACTTTTATATCTTACCATCTAATCAAACGCTTGTCAACACCTTTTTGAAATGTTTTTGCATTTCTTGGTGCGCCCTAGTCGCTCAATCCGTTGGCCTGATTGACGTTTCCGCCAAACAACATATATTACTATACCAACCCTGTGCGCTACCGTCAACACCTTTTTTCCCTTTTTTCGCCCTTTTTACCCCCTTTTCTTTTTTACTTGCGCCACACCCCTTTTATCGCTATTTCGTTCGGATATTATCTGGAATCACCCCTATAATCACTAACATCATTCGACTAAAAAAGACACCCTAGGGTGTCTTTTAAACTTACTTGTCATCTGTTAATTCTGGCGCATCCGTTTTATAGTCGTTTACCTTACTTTTATTACCATTCTTGGCAAATACGCTCGACGGATTAGTTGTCTGATTTCGTTTTAGATTTGATAATCCAGTATCCACTTTATAAGTAATTTTTGATTTATCTACTTTAGCAAAGTCCGTTCGTTTATCAAATCGTAGAAGGTCACCCGTGACAACCTTATCAGAGTACTTTAGGACCTTATCCACGTAACTTTGTGTTTGTTTAACATATTGCTTCTGTTTATCCGTAAAATAATCCAATCACCATCTCGCAAGGGCACAATTCCCTTATAGTTTTCAGATAACATGTCTTGACCAAACATTGTCAAATTGTTATCGGGTACGCCCATAATATCCAGTAAGGTTGGCATCATATCGATTTCTCCACCATATGTATGATTAATACCACCCTTAAGGTCTTTACCATGAATCATAAACGGTACCTTTTGGAATTGTGCTAAATCATAATTGGTGAGTTTATCCTTACCTAAAAGCTTCGCAATAGCTGGTTGATGATTCTCAGATATACCGTAATGATCACCGTATAGCATCAAAACTGAATTATCGTACAGCCCTGCTTTCTTCAAATAACTCACAAACTCAGCAAAGGCTTCATCTAAATAATGCGCAGTTTGAACATATCCATCAACAGTACTATCACCCGTTTTCGTAGCTGGGAAATTGATGTTTTCTTTATCCAACTGATAAGGATAATGGTTTGTCACTGTTACTAACTTAGCATAAAAAGGTTGTGGTAACTGTTCAATATATTTAGCAGAGTCTCTCAGGAATATTTTATCTTTCAATCCATAACCAACGTTGTAGCTTGGCTTATCTGCATTAGAATAATACCCTTTTGAGAAGTAATAGTTATATCCCATGACTTATATGTATTATCACGATTCCAAAAGCTGGCAACATCCCCATGAAAGGCCGCAGTAGTATAGCCTCTTTGTCCCATAATGGCTGGCAAAGCTTCAAAAGTGTTATCTGTACCATATTTAACCATTGCTGAACCAGTTGGCAAGCCATACAAAGAATTTTCTTGCATAATTTCAGCGTCAGAGGTTTTACCTTGGCTTACTTGATGATAAAAATTATCAAAGCTCAACGTATTTTGGTCATGATAAAACTTATTGAGATTAGGTGTTACTTCTTTGCCATTCACTTTATAGTCAATCAAGAATTGTTGGAAAGATTCTAAATGAAAGACAAAGACATTTTTACCCTTTTGAGTACCAAAATAAGAAACATTATTAGGTAATTTTTGTGATTTAATAAAGCTCTGAATTTCTTTAAAATCCGCTGGCTTAGCATGACTGCGACTTTGCGTTTGATTATACGTTTGCACAGCATTAAATGCGGCATATTCATTTAAGCCCAGGTATTTCACGATATAGTTATTATCAAATGATCGCGTTAGTAAACCACTACGATCCGCAGAAGCAATACCATAACCAACAAACATCAGCACAATCCCTAACAGGGTTGTCAAAACGGCAAACTTCTTTTGCACACCACGCCGGTCAATTGTCAGTTGTCGAAAGAGCAACAAAACAACTAAAACTAAGATATCCACAAAGACCAGCCAATCAGACCAATGCATAATAGCCGTGATTGATTTGCCTAAGTTATTACCCGTTGAACTTGATGAGCCTAAGATACCCATTGATAAGAAATCAGAAAATTCACGATAATAGAGAATATTGGCAAACAGCCATAACGACTGAATAAAGTTAAGTAGCACAGCTAACCAATAGCTGAGTGCACCTTTAAAATACAGCGCAATACTCAAGAAAATGATAGCTGTTGGCAACGGATTAAGGACAAGCAAAAAGTTTTGAACCGAGCCACTTACGCCTAATCGAAAATTCATATGGTAATTCACATATGTTTTCAACCAAACTAACGCCACATTAAGTACGAAAAACCATACTAATGGTGCACTGGTATCCATTGTTTGTTTTCTTTTAATCCATATTTGTTTTGGGGTTGGAAAGTACTTCACAAGATGTTTCATGTCTTCACCTAAAATATTAACTTAAAATCGTGCAGCACATCATAAATTTCAATCGCAACCAAATCAATATCATCGAATTGAAACTGCCTAGATTCACGATGCTCATGAATCGTCCACACTTTTGCGTCTTGATTGTACTCAACTTGTAGGGCTTCAATACCAAATGCTTCAAACCGACGTGTTTGATTATGCCCATCTTTAGCATCAACCATGGCACGTAACCTATTGATGATTTGATTGAGTTCACTTATTTTTTCAACGTTTTTGTTCATAAGTATCCTTTACTACTTTATGGCTTGGCCATACATAAGCCACTAAACCAGCAAATAGGCCAAAGTAATAAGTAATGATACGCCAAATTAAAATGACCAATATCAATGTTGCTGGATTTTTGACAAATGGCGTAAATAGGAGCTGGAAACTTAATTCAGCGCCCCCAACGCCACCTGGAATTGGAAATAAAGAAATGACCATGACTATCATAATATGCATGGCGATAATTAACCAAGGATTAACATCTTCATATCCGAAAGCCCGAATGACAAAATAAGGAATAGTATAGAAGATAATTAATTGTGCCATTGTGAAGGCCGTCGCACTAATCAATGATTGCCAACTCCCCACCACACGCCTTGACTCTTCATGAAAATTGTTCACTTTCACTTTAATTGCGGCAATGACTCGCTGGTATCGCCTACGCGTCATCATTTTTTTGAAAATAGGACTGATAACATCCACTAATCGTAAAGTTAATGCAGGCCAAAACATGACTAAAGCAATGCCAATAATCACAACTGCATGAATCGCAATTGCAAATGGAATAAAGGTTGCAAATGTTGGATCAACTTGTGAATATATAAAACTATCTGCACTGAAATAGCCAATAATAAAGAAAAGAACAACGACAATTTGGTAAACTAAAAATTTCATTAAAACAACCGACGTTGCCCGTCCACCCTCTACACCAGCACGTGACAGTCCATATAGCTGGGCTGGCTGCCCTCCGGTAGCAAATGGTGTCAATCCTGTCCCCAATAGATTAAGCAAGGGTACTCGTAGCAAGGCTGCTAACGAGGTTTTCTTTCGATCTGATCGATTAAGCAAGGACCACGCAACCCCTGCTTCTAAGAAAATGGTAATGATCATTGCAACCATTCCGGCTGCCAACCATCGCCAATCTAAGTGACGTAATGCTGCTTCCAACTGTCGACCACGACCGTCTAATTCGTGCCACAAAAAGTAAACCACAATTGCTGTTAACAAACCCACAACAATAATTGATAATCTATCTCGTTTAAGCATGACTAACTCCTATGCTTTTAGCGTTTTTTCATAAACTTTTTGGAGTTGTGCCCCAATTTTAGGTAAATCACGTGCAACAGCTAATGCGTGACCGGCATCTCTAACATCAGATACTTGCGCATTAAGAATACTTTGCATTTTTTCATCAAACTCATCTACATTATCCGCCTTATATACGTTAACACCTTCTTCTAGCCAATTTTGGTAAACAGGAATGTTACGAACAAGAACATGTTGCCGAGAAGCGAGTGCTTCT
>NZ_DALZYO010000085.1:0-453 GCF_031988165.1 Neobacillus sp. | reverse complement strand
ATCCCTTCTGTTTCCTCAAACGAAGGATATAAGAAAAGATCAGCACCTTGGAATGCACCCAAAAGTACATCTCCTGTAATATATCCTGGGAAAATCAGATTTTTATAGGTGTTATTTTTTACGAGGTGACGAATATCTTTTGGTACCAATCGTAAATCAGTGTAGCCAAACCAGATAAATGTATATTCTGGATGTCGCTTTGCTAATTCAGCAAAATCAAAAATGCCTTTTCGTTCAAAAAAAAGGCCGACACTCATAATGACCTTTTGTTTATCACCAAGTTGAAAATACTCACGAAACGCGCGCACTTTATGCGTATCATATTGATATTTTGCTAATTCAACACCATTAGAAATGGCGGTAATTGGTTGTGTCAAACCGTAGTTTTGTAATAATGTTTTAGAATAGGGTGTTGGCGTAATGAGTCCATCAGCCTTACCATATAGTGAAATC
>NZ_DALZYO010000084.1:2942-6258 GCF_031988165.1 Neobacillus sp. | reverse complement strand
GTCTGACCGGTCTTCCGGATCTGACCGCGCTCCTTCAGATACAGTTCTTCACCGCCGGTACGGTATAGTCAATATCAACGTCAGTCTCCCCTAATTCAAAAAAAAAACGTCCTTAAAAAATAAGGACGTTCAACATTACTTAAATATTATCTTTTAGCAAAGCCTGAATTCCCTTGAATTGACTTAGATTTATTTAACAATTCGTTTAATGAGTTAACACTGGAATTCATGCCTGAGAGTGTTTTTCTAAGGGTTTTAGACGGGACATATTTACCGTTAGCCGATACTTTACGGCTACTTACAGTCTTACTTACAGATGGGGAACGTTTAACAACAACCGAGCCAGAGCTACTGTAATTGGCAAGTTCTCTACTCATAAGTGCTCCCTCCTATCAGCAAATTCAAAAATTCAAAATAGAGTTGGTGTTTATCCATTATAGCACATTCAACCTCTTGTGCGTATGCTTCAGCACGCTTTACATCCCAATCCTCTTCCAGCAAGAAGTGAAGGCATAAAACAAACCTCTCGACGGCCTCAGTAATATAGAATGTCTTTTTATCTTCCCTGTAAGTAATTAATCGTTCACCCTGATTGAAGGCATCAACAACATGAACTCCTTCTTCGTATAACGCAAATACCTCCGGAGCTGTTATATCACCTGTTTTTCCGACCAACCTTAATGTTTCTCCATCCTGAGAATATAATGAAGCAGCATAGCATGAGTTGATATGATTAACGACTACTGGGTTTGTATCTTTAGCCTGTATGATGTCATATCTATGGTTAAGGAATTCAATTCCTTGTTTTAAAAAGTTTGACCAATCTTGTTCCTCTTTATTCAGTATTAAATTTTTTTGGTGGAGCATAGTAAGGGTATGTTCGGCATATTCCACTAAATATGACTGCTGCTCTTCAATTTCAGTTAACTCATCTAACCTTGGAATAAAGTCAACGACAGTCTTTAAAGAATTGCTTATCATTTGAGATATTTGCTTTGCCTCTTTTTCGGATTGAGCAAAATCAAACTCGTATAACCAGTACCTTTTTTTATAGATATCGTAGAGGAACGCCCAAACAAAAGGATCTGCTGCTTGCAAATGTTTCTTGGCCACTCCATCCTGAATAGAAATCCACCTCTCGAATGGATCAAAGGGTGAATCAGGCGGCCGATGGTTTTCCTCAATGTATTGATTATATAAAGAGTCAAAGTCTTTTCTTAGATCAAAGAACCTCTTTTTGATGTCCGGATTTACGAAGACCAAAATGTGCTTTTTCTTTTTCCAGGCTTCTTGGAATTCCAAGTATGTAGGTGTTACATTCCCCCGTCTTAATTCCGGTTCTTCTCCTGATTTAGTGTTGATAAGCAGGATCACTATGTCACTTTTCTCAACAACTTCGATGCAATGTTTCATTGTGTCCGGCTTCCATGTCCCAAAATCCTCTTCTTCAAAGATGGGTACCTCATGGCCACATACCTCTAAATGCTCTTTAACGATCTTCCTCGGTGTCTTTAATGCTTCTTCGTATGCTGAACTTATGAATATTCTTGTCTTATCAATAACCAGTTTGCTCTCCCCCTCTCGCTTCCATATGAAAATTATACCTTTTGATACAAGCAGAAGAAATCCCAAAACAAAAAAGGAGTCATCGGGATAAATCCCAATGACTAGCTTATACTTTTTCTAATTTTAAAATCGAGTTATCTGCAGCAACATTCTTTAATGCAGCGCGTTGCTCTTTTATGAACTGTTTTTCATATTCAATAATTTCCTTAGCATGTTTAACATCGACTTTAAATAATTCGTTTTTCTCTCTACGATAAGGTTTAATTATGTTTTCGACTTCTCTTCTAATTGACACGATAATCTCCGTCACTTCATCTCGAAGAGCATTAATATCTTTTATATGGGGGTCATCATAATCACCATAGATTAGAGAAATAAGTTGATCAAATATTATGTTCAACGAGTCATTATAGCGTATAAGCTGAATGTATACTTTAAAATAAGCTTGTGGAAAATTCCTTATCAACAAGTCATTCTTATTAGTAAAATCAAAACGCGGAGCCTCTAAACTAAGAACATCCAACAGATCTTCAATATTATCCAATAATGTCCTGAAATTTACATCCTGGTTTCGGCAATGTACGATAGCATCCTTTTTATGTCTTAAATTTTTTTGTATCTTCAAATATTCTTTAATTAACTTTTTACTCGTATTGAACTTCTTAGGAAGCTCTCTCTTATCAGAAATTTTATCTAAACCATCTAAAATTCCCCTTCCTACTGAACCCCATACAAAAGGGAAAAATACCAATATTAGCAATAAAAAATATTCCATGCTATCTCCTTTCTATGCACAAGCCAATTGAACGATCTTAAAAATAAGAACCATTCCTGCGACCATAAGTGCAACACTTATTAATCCCGCAAATAATCTAAATAGAGCATAGACTCCAACAATACCAACGAAAATCAGTAAAGCGCCAAAGACCAATTTCACCAACAGGAGGAATATAACGTGCCTGAATAAAACCATTAGAGTAATCACCAGCGCAACGGCCAACATGTATTTTATTTTTTTTGACATCATGAATTCCCCCTGTAGTGTTTTAGTGAAAGACGTTCACACTCTCACCTTCTTATAAATCTAATGACTTTACAGCCTGATCTTTTTCATCCTGTGTAATTCCAATATATCTTAATGTAATGCCCGCGCTGCTATGATTAAACATGTCCATCAGCAGCGTAATATCCGTTCCATTCTTATATTGATGATAACCAAAAGTTTTCCGTAATGAGTGTGTCCCAATGTTTTTTAAGCCTAGTATGTCTGCTGCAGCCTTGATATTCCGCCAAGCAGTCACCCTGGTAATCGGCTTATCTTTAGATTTCTGACCGGTGAAAAGATAATTATCAAGATTCCCCTCATACCGTCGCTGAACATATTGTGTGATTGCCTTTCGGACACCTTTAGTCATGGCAATCTTGTTGTGTTTCCCTGTTTTGGTTTCCCTCAATTCAAAATACTCGAGGGGTCTCATTTTTTCGTCAATGACATCTTTGAACTTCAAATGAATTAAGTCACTGATCCGAAAAGCAGTATTTATCCCAATGATGAAATATACAGCGTCCCTTTCGTTCATGGAATAAAGAAGTTTTTTCATGTTGTCTATATCTTTACGATTTCGGATCGGTTCAACAAAATTCATTTTCAATACCTCATTTTTCTAATAAAATACGTTATTATCCTGATTATACTGTAACGGTTTCATTTGCACGATGCGAAAAACCTTACTTACCGTTTCAAATAAGT
>NZ_DALZYO010000084.1:0-2932 GCF_031988165.1 Neobacillus sp. | reverse complement strand
ATCCAAAGGACACAAACCCGATGAACAAAAGGACAATTCCAACGATGGTAAATGAATTTTCGTATTGAAAATAGAAAGCTTCAATCTCTTGCGGGAATAAAGTGTATAAGATTCCCCCTCCGCAAAATACCAGGCTCCCTAGAACAGTAACAATAAATAAAATTGGGCTGTAATTAGGATTTTCAAACATAATCTTTCACCTCTTTAGTCATATATGATCCTTTCCAATTCCTACAGGACCTCAATTCGATTGTTGTATAGTTTTATCTCTATATGTGTTCCTATCTGCTTTTTATCATACAAATTTTTAGGAACTGCTATATCGTAATTTTTGTCCTCAGCATAGATCTTTAAATAATAACTATTATCTATTTCAGGAGTTGCTATAGGGTATGTTGTTCCACCAATTATAACTGGCATTAATGAAGTACTGGAATGAGACTCTTTGCTCTTATCAACAATTAAAGCATCTATATCTATATCTATACCTTTCTTTAGCGTCTCTTCCCTTTCGGCCTTCTCTCTTCTTTCCATTTCAACAACCAATTTATCTGCTTTATCACCGGCCTCCGAAGCCCACATTTGCGTTGATAAATTCAAGACAAAAAGCCCTAGGCCACACAAACAAATGAATGATATAGACAAAAAAATGAAAATAAATTTAGTATCATCACGTTCAACCATCAGTTCTGCTCCCCCTATTTTAATTGGAGAATTAATCATCTATACTAAAGTATAGGGAAGTTCTCCCTGGTATTTTAATTTCCTCTCTGGGGATTCCGTTTGGCGACTGATCCCAGAGAGGAATCTTATTTATTGCCGGTCTTTAAAAAGGAAGGTCCTCATCCTTGATATCAGGCCTACCTCCATCAAACTGATCTCTCCCAGAACCAGCTCCAATCGGACTATAATTCTGACCATAGTCAGTATTGTCCCGCTCGTGATTATTACCATTTCTATTTTTCGTTTCTAAAAATTGAACTGATTCAGCCACTACTTCAGTAACATACACCCGCTGCCCTTGACCATTATCATAATTTCGCGTCTGAAGCCGGCCATCCACTCCTGCCAAGCTTCCTTTTCGCAGGTAATTACCAACATTCTCAGCTAATTTTCTCCATGCGACACAATTAACGAAATCCGCTTCTCGCTGTCCACTTTGATTCATGAATGTACGATTTACAGCTAAAGTAAAAGCAACAACTGGTGTTCCCTGTTGAGTAAATCGCAGATCCGGGTCCTTGGTTAATCTTCCTACCAACACTACACGATTCAACATATAACTCCCTCCTAGATTCGGTTCAAGTCATTTAGCAGATCACAAACTAATGACTTAATCACTAATCAATGATTTCAATTGATTCAGAAAAAGGCCAGTCCATTTTTTGTATAGTCGGTATATTCCAACTGAAGGTCATCACACTTTATGTAAAGATGTTTCCCTTTTGGAGTTTGGTTAATTTCAGCGGCAAATAACATTTTCATACTATTTAGTTTTTCTGCAATAACCGATGCTGCTTCATTACGTTTGAGATTCACTTCCCAAGAATCAATACCCATTTTAATCCTACCTTCCCTCTTTTTAGTAATGTAACACAATTATATTATATCATATGTTTTGTTACATTTAAATGAATAATTCTGATTTTAGGCAAAAAAAAAACACGTTAACCTCTTGGTACATAAGGGATTAACGTGTTTTTCGCAATGTAACACAATATCATTGTGTTACATTATGTTTTTTCATATCGGTAAAAACCTCTCTGGGGTTTCCGAACATACGGATTATTTTTCATTATAGATCGCATAAAACTTGTCATGTTAATAATATCCAAACCAGTTTCTTTTTTGACTATACTTTTCAATTCTTCCGATGACAGACCAGCTGGATTCATCTTTAATCTATTCACAATAATATTTTTTCTTATGTCCTTTTCAACACGGGAATCATTCCGAATTTCGAACGCGGCTAGATCACCGAGCTTTGGCAATTTGTTGAAATATGATTTATCCAATTCTCTAAGACGCTCAAAAATTGCATTGCGTTGTTTTTGATATTCTGTAATCATTGCTATTTCATCTTTGTTTATCTTTTCCAGACGTTCTTGTAATGCATGTCTCTCAGTAAACATACCTACCCCTCCCTAACTAGATTCTGCAACTATCGTTTTAAGTTTTTCATCAATTAACTTCAGAGCCTGGCTTCTCACTATTTTAGCTTCTGGAATTTTCGAAATGATTAAAGCCAGTTTATCTAGTTCTCCAAGCAACAATGTACGTTTAAAATCCATCAAACAGGCTGGAATGTTGTGCATTGCATCAGCTATTTCATAACATACATTATTTGTTACCCTTTGGATTTTTTTCGGGAGACAGCCGTAACCAGATATAGAACGGATATATATAAGGCCAGCTCCTAAGACTTCCAGACTGAAATTTTTCAACTCATCGTCGGTCAAGCTTGCACTTTTGGATTCGCAAATTTTAAACAATTAACATCCTCTTTTCATATAGAACTTTTGACGGCGCAGGTTATGATACGGGCACTGATCGGCCGACTTTCTTTTCCGGTAGCTTCGCACAGCCGACTGATCGCCCGTGTTGCTCTGGCCCCGACGGGTCTTCCGGAAACAGACGCGCTCCTTCAGCTGCAGTTCTTCGCTGCCGGTGCTGCAATTGCCGAGATGCAGGCCCCGATCGCCCCCGTTGCCCTGGATGCTCTGTCGGGTCTTCCGGATCTGGCCGCACTCCTTCAGATACAGTTCTTCGCCGCCGGTGCTGCAATAGCCCAGAGATGCTGGCCCCGATCGCCCCCGTTGCCCTGGACCCGACGGGTCTTCCGGAAACGAGACGCGCTCCTTCAGATACAGTTCTTCGTCGCCGATGCTGCAATTGCCGAGATACAGGCGCCGATCGCCTCCGTTGCCCTGGA
>NZ_DALZYO010000083.1:0-6462 GCF_031988165.1 Neobacillus sp. | reverse complement strand
ACTCTAGTCGCTAGGGCGCTGGAGCTGGACAATTCTCAAAGTCGAAAATTTGATACTTTCTTATATAAAAAAAAAGGCAGGCTGAACCAGCCTGCCTTTTGAAAACAGACATAATAGGGGGAAGCAAAAAGTGGAGCAAATTTTACTTGAAATAGATAATCATATAGCTCTAGTAACCATTAATCGTGCTGATGCACTCAATGCTTTTAATTACGAAACCCTGCTTGAATTACAAAAGAAGGTAGAAGATATTCGGATTAATCCGGATGTTCGGACGGTCATTTTTAGTGGATCGGGTGAGAAGGCCTTTAGTGTCGGTGCTGATTTAAAAGAGCGAAAAAACCTCACGGATGAGCAAGTGAAACGGAATTTGTTTAAAATCAATGAGGTTTTTAATGCGATTGATCATCTGCCACAGCCAACTATTGCGGCCATAAATGGTTTTGCTTTTGGCGGCGGGCTGGAGCTTGCATTGGCCTGTGATTTTCGCTTCGCTGCAAAAGAAGCATTAATGGGTTTAACCGAAACCAGTCTTGCGATTATTCCTGGTGCTGGTGGGACACAGCGGCTTCCTAGACTTATAGGCCAGGCGAAGGCGCTAGAGCTCATCTTAACCGCACGCCGGCTTACAGCCGAGGATGCTTTCCATTTTGGACTTCTTACGAGGGTTGTTGATAGGAAAGATTTATTGAATGAGAGCTTGACCTTTTGCTCGCAATTGCTTGCAAATGGACCTATTGCCTTACAGCAAGCAAAGTTTGCGATAAAAAACGGAATGAATACAGATTTAAATACAGGGCTGCAGATTGAACGAAAGGCATATGAGGTGACACTCCCAACAGAAGATCGATTTGAGGCCCTACAAGCCTTTGCTGATAAAAGAAAACCTGTCTTTAAAGGGAAATAAACATTGCGCCCGCCATATTTATTTTGTTTTAAAAGCCTCTGTTTTGCTGACTTTTTTTTTGTGTTCTAATTCCTCCTTTTTTAACTAAACTAAGTATAGAGAGGCTGTACACAAAGGAGGACAAATCATGGTAAGAAAAATGGGGGTCTACGTAGTTTTGGCCTTTGTCCTATATGGATTATTTTTTTATTGGTATTTATTTTATTTTAGCGAATCAAAATTACCATTTGAATATGCAGGGACAAAAGCTGACCCAACTACATTTCTAAATGGAAGAGAGCTGATGTTGAGCGAGGAGTATTCGAAAATAAGGAACCTTCTGTTTTTCTTATCGACTCCGTTCGAATGGCTTTTTTATTTCCTTATTTTATTATTTGGTTTTTCAAAGGCATTTAAGCGCTGGGCAAAGAAGTCCACTAAGTACAGGCTGCTTCAAACAGCCATTTATCTGATCTGGTTATCCTTTTTTGCCTTTTTAGCTACATTTCCTTTAAATTATATTAGTTATTCATTATCAAAGACGTATCATATTTCAACCCAAACCTTTGCCTCCTGGATGAAGGATGAGTTAATTGACTTTTGGATTAATTATGGGACCTGGTTAATCATTGTTCCGGTTTTATATTGGCTGATGAAGAAAAGCCAAAAGCGCTGGTGGCTTTATGGGTGGCTTTTATCTGTCCCCTTTACACTATTTATGATGTTCCTTCAGCCAGTGGTCATCGACCCATTATACAATGATTTCTATCCTTTAAAAAATAAGGAACTGGAAACGAAGATTTTGACACTGGCCGATAAGGCGAAGATTCCCGCCAAGCATGTATTTGAAGTAAATATGGCAGATAAAACGAATGCATTAAATGCCTATGTAACTGGAATTGGCTCCAATGCCAGGATTGTCCTTTGGGATACGACATTAAACAAACTTTCAGATAACCAAATTTTATTTATAATGGCCCATGAAATGTGCCATTATGTCGAGAAACATATTTATTTTGGAATTGGCGGTTATCTACTTCTTTCATTGCTTGGGCTGTATTTGACCTATAGACTAATGAATTGGGTGGTAGTCCGGTGGGGGAAGGAACTGAGAATTGCAGATGTAAGTGATATTCGTTCACTTCCGTTATTTTTTATAGTTTTGTCTATGCTGTTATTTGCGTCAAGTCCATTAACAAATCTCGCGTCTCGTTATGAGGAAACACGAGCTGACAGATATGCGATTGAAATGACCAAAAATCCCGAAGCAGCGATTACATCTTTTCAGGAATTAACCAGGTCAGGACTTAGTCAGGTGAATCCACCATTATTAGTTAAAATTTTCCGGTATACTCATCCTTCCATGCTTGATCGCATTTCCAAGCTGGAAGAATACGAAATTAAACATCAAAACAAGGAATAAAAAATAAGGCTAATGACAATTTTCTTGTCTTTAGCCCTTTTTTATCAAAAGAAAGACCGTCTCGAAAGACGGTTCAGTGGAAGTAGGTTTTTAAGTGCCAAATCGTTTATTAATTTCTTTAAGCTGTTCAGATAAACGGAGAAATGAACCTTTGTCTCGATGATCGATGGCCAAGTCAATTTTACGCAGTAATTTATCCTTTTCAACTGTTAGCTGGACCTCAGATAAGAGCATTTCGATGTATAAATCTTGGACGAAGTTCTCTTTCATTCGATTGCGTTTCATGGCACCAAGCTTCATTAATTCCGTGTATGATTTTTCATTCATGAAAATCACCTCTGATGCTTTTTATTATTATATGGATTTTTTTGATTAATATCAATTAATAATTATAATTTTCTGAAAAATATTTTATTGACATGAATTTTGTGAATAAATTAGCAACAATTTAGAAATATAATGGAATTACAGACCAGTAGTGGTAAGATATGGTGGAAAATATTAAAAGGAGTTGAATGTATTGAAGCAAAAGCAAATTGAGGATTATGAAGTAAATTCATGCACAATGTTTATTCAACCAGTGGAATACGGAAGTAAAACCTATTCCCTGATTTATGAAGTCGAAGATGAATTTTTGTCTCCAGTAAAACCATTGGAGATTATCAAAAATAGCTGCGATTATTTTGGGGCAAACTATGAAAGCAGAAAGAGGGGCTCACGAAAAATAATTGGCAATAAACGAAAGGTACCAATTATGATTGAATCAACCAACCATCTCTTCTTTTTTCCTACCATTTCACCGAATAGTAAGGAGTGTATTTGGATTTCACACGAACATGTTGAGAATTATATCCGCATTGGGCCACACCAGACATCAATCACTTTCCAAAATAAACAATCCCACCACTTTCAAGTGCCATACTCTACGATTGAGCATCAAATGTTAAAGACCTCTTTATTAAAAACAAAGATATTGCAAAGAATAGAAAAAAATGAGAGGAAGTTATTTTACTTTTTGAACAGGACTAAGTTATCACATACCTCAGAAAGCTCTCATAAATACGATAGTGATTTTTATGTGAAAGATAAATAAGTACTAATGATTTCAAACGTTAACGGGATAGATGTTTTTTTAATAAATAAGTCTCCATTAATTCTTGAACCTTGTTGCGAATTCTCGGATTAAAGTAATTATGGTTTTCTTCATACCCTTTATAAATAAACATATACATCGTAAAGGCATCGTCCCGTTTTGTTTCAATGACTTGAAGGTTATTCTTTTTCATATACTGTTTTACCTCAGAGAGTTCCCCTTGCACGTCCTTCATCGTTTCCTCAATTAAATCTAAATAAGGCCTTTTTAATTTAAATGGGCTATTTTCCACAACAGACAAATCTCGGTTTAAGATGATTAGAAGCATCGGTAAATATAAAGCCTTCTCCATGATGTCACGATCATCCTCAGGAATTCTGGTCATCCTGTCATCCGCACCTTTCTATAGTTTTCGAACAAATGTTCCTATATAATTTTACTAAAAAGAACCGATAAAAGCAATAGAACTTTTCTTTTACAAAAGCTCGTCGACAATTGGCGGGCTTTCTGGGGCTAATCAGAAGTTATTTTCATAAATTCTGAATGCATAAGTGTGACTATGTCTCATGAACCGACAACGGCTCGACCATCGTCGAGTCTTCTTTATTGCAAAAATTGGCCAATATATGAGAAAGTTTTCATTAATAGAAGGATATCTGAAAGGGGAAAATGAATTTAATGAAGAAACCTTGAAAAAGAAAAAACAGTCATATATAGGTGAAGTTTAAAAACATAGCGAATGGGTGATAAACAATGAGAGCAGATAAACATCAAAATAGGAAAAAGAGAAGATGGCCGTCCATTTTGCTTGTATTCTTACTATTAATTGGTGCAGTGGCAGGTTATGCTTATTTCCAATATAAACAAGGCGTAAACCAATCATTAAAAAAAATAAATAAGGATAATAAACAAGCAAATGTTGTCTATACATTTGAAGGGAAAAAGGATCAGTATGGAGACACGAATATCTTATTGCTTGGAAGCGATGCACGGGGAAAAGAAAAGGCCCGGGCAGATACGATCATGATTGCTCATTATAACGAAGATAAAGGGACTTTTAAGCTTACTTCTATTATGAGAGATAGTTACGTGGAAATCCCAGGTTATGGCAAGCATAAAATTAATTCTGCCTTTGCCAGCGGGGGCCCGGAATTAATGAGGCAGACGATTAAACAGAATTTTGATATTGACCTGCAATATTACGCCATTGTGGATTTTCAAGGGTTTGTTCAGCTGATTGATGAAGCTTTCCCAGATGGTGTAGAAATAAATGTTGAGAAAAAAATGGAGAAAAATATTTATATGACGTTAGAGCCCGGTCTGCAAAAATTAAATGGTACACAAATGCTTGGCTATGTTCGCTTCCGTCATGATGCTATTGGAGATTTTGGAAGGGTGGAACGTCAGCAAAAGGCAATCAAGGCGATTAAAGACCAATTAAGTGGCTTCCAAACGATTACCAAACTCCCAAAATTAATTGGTGTCCTCAGTCCATACGTAAATACAAACATGGCTACTTCGGATATGTTATTTATTGGTAAGGACTTCTTTTCCAATAAAAAGGGCACGATGGCCACTCTAAGAATCCCAGTTGAAAATAGTTTTACTGAACCACGAATAAAAGGGGAAGGAGCCGTTTTGGATATTGATGTCGAAAAAAATAAACAGGCACTTCACCAATTTATTACACAATAGTAAATTTAAACCAAATAAAAAATAAAGGAGAAATGGGATGGACATTGAATCAATAAAAGCTTGGTTTACGCTTGAAAATATTATGAATCTGATACAGGAATATCGAGCCCTAGGTCCAATACCCGGAATATTGCTACCTGTCATTGAAGCATTTTTTCCGTTTCTCCCACTGTTTTTATTTGTAATGGCCAATGCAAATGCCTTTGGACTTTGGCTTGGATTTTTATATTCATGGCTAGGAGCGTGTATAGGAGCATTATTAGTTTTTATCCTAATCAGAAAATATGGACAAAGAAGGATATTTGCTTTTTTGTCCAAACACCCGAAGGTCCGTAAGCTAATGGACTGGGTGGAACGCCATGGATTTGGCCCACTTTTTTTACTGCTTTGTTTTCCATTTACACCATCAGCTGTCGTAAACATCGTTGCCGGTCTCTCGAAAATAAGAATGGCCCAATATATGTTGGCCGTTTGTATTGGAAAAATGGTGATGATTTTTACGATGAGCTTTATTGGTTATGATATTCGTTCATTGGTTACTAAGCCCTACCGGACGGTCCTGGTATTAATTATTATTTTTCTTCTTTGGTATGTTGGCAAAAGAATTGAAGGAAGAATGAATAAGGGAACGGAAAATGACCATAATGGAGAAATAGATAGAAACAAAGAAAAGGAGAAGAGGAGGAGGTTCTATGAAAATTGAATGGAAAAAGGAAGGCATGGAATGGGTTAAGGCATTCGCAATTGGAATTATTATTTTTGCTTTTATTCGTACATTTTTCTTTTCCAACTATGTAGTAGAAGGCGAATCAATGATGCCGACACTGCAGGATGGAAATAAGCTGGTTGTCAATAAGCTAGGGTTTCAAGTTGGGGAGTTGAATCGATTTGATGTCATTGTGTTTCATGCCAATCAGAAAGAGGATTTTGTCAAACGTATTATTGGATTGCCAGGTGATAAAATTGAATATCGAAATGATGAGTTGTATATTAACGGACATAAGTATGAGGAGCCGTTTTTAAAGGTTTATAAACAAAAAGCACATGGGATGAGGATAACGGGTGATTTCAGTTTGAAGGAAATTACCGGAGAAAATACAGTTCCTGATGGAAAAATATTTGTCCTTGGTGATAATCGACTAGGAAGCTGGGATAGCCGCCAATTCGGCTTCATCTCTATCCACCAGGTTGTTGGAAAGGTGGACCTGCGTTACTGGCCATTAAATGAAATGGATATTCATTTTTAAATGCATATTGTGAAGCGAGGAGCACGATTTAAAAATCGTGTTTTTTTAATATAAGAATTTATTACATTGGACTTCGAGAAATGTCCAGCTCCAGGCGCCATCGGCTAGTGTACTTCGC
>NZ_DALZYO010000082.1:0-6549 GCF_031988165.1 Neobacillus sp. | reverse complement strand
AACTTCCTGTATTTCACGAGCTAAATGCTTATAACAGAACTTGTCGCGCGCACCCTTTAGCTTAAGTACAATATTTCACAATCTGCTTTGTTACTAAAAAATGCGATGCTTTAATTAGGCATTTAGTAAAAATCTTATGGCTATGTTTTAAAATTTATTCATAAACAATTTTTAGAGAGTCCACTTTATACCCCTCAGCAATGGCATGGAAATTATGCTGTGATTTTTGAGCAGAGGTTTTCGCTAGATATAGTGTCCCTTCCTTGCCGTTAACTTCAATATAGTTTACAAGGTATCCTTTTTTTACATATATATACCAATTACCATTTAATTCGAGCACCGTTGTTTCATTTGTTTTCTTCTTTGCTTCTTCCCATTGTCCCTTTAACTCTTCAGGGATTAACTCATCAATATTACCAGTTGTCATCATAGGTCCTTCTTGGCGTAACATATTATTATTTTTATATCCTTCTAAATTCGGTGTAAATTTTTTACTGTCAATAGGCACATTAACCTCCAGTTTTGTCGGGTGTAAGTAATCAACAATATCGCCATTAGCGTTATAAGTCTCATACTTAACTAAAATCCCTGTATCCTTATCCACCCAAAAGCGGAATGATTGGAAATCTCTATGGTTTTTAGTCCCTTTTATCACAAGCGTGTTATGACCAAGTAATTCCTCATTTTGTTTTTCTATTTCCCATTTACTTAAATCTCGTGTATAGTTTGAGGCAATCTCATAAGGAAACAAGGTTTCATTTGCAGTCCCAAATGGGGGTCTTTCTCTATGATTGGTTAGGGGCTTTCCATCAAAAGCCGTTGAAAATGCTTGATCTAATGTTAGTGTAGTTCCTCTTTGTTGGCTGCCTTCCAGTACTCGCGATTCCATATAGGTTTTTGAGGATTCATTAAGCGACCATAGAATTCCATCTTTATAAAATTCTTGAGAAGAAATTTCACCAGTATCAAGTGTTCTTTTGCCATATCCTCCTGGTTCATGTTTTAAGCTAATAGCATATTCAACTATCTCATAACCTGGATTAAAGCTATAATGAATTTTATATTCGCCTCTAGCTGTTTCAAAATAATCTACCGTGTTGATCATTTTAGTTAAGATCTCTTCTTTAGTCATTTCATCATATTTTTCTTCTTGCTTAGGTGGTATATATGCCGTTTTCTGATTTAAAGGTTTATTTAATGATTCTTGCTTATTTTCCTTTTGCTCATTAGCTTGTTGCGCTTCTGGTCCATTAAATAAATTTAGCTGCGTTCCAACAAAATATGTGATACCTAAAAACATGATAGAAACGACTGAAATACTAAGCAGAGAATTAAACTTATTTTTCAGTGTAGACACTTGCTTTTGAAATTTAGATTTTTTAATCGAATTCAAAACTTTTTGATACTGCTTATCATCAAAATAAACATCTCTTAGAATGGTGTCATCCATTTTTTCTTTTAAATTTTCCAATTTATTTTCCACTAATTGCCCACACTCCTTCATAACTTTCTTTTAATTTCTGGCGTCCACGATGCAATCTAGTTTTAACCGTATTGGGATTAATCTTTAACATGTCCGATATTTCCTCAATTAAAAACTCCTGATAATAAAATAAAATAATGACCTCTCTTAATTTCACTGGCAGCTCTATTACCTGTTTTGATATTAATTCATTTTCCTCTCCACCCAAAAATTGATTTTCAAGAGAAATATTTGCTTGTTTAGGTCTAAAAAAGTCTGTAAAGTACAAATTTTTAAAGGACCAGCTTTTCAAAACATCTTTACATCTGTTCACAGTAATTCGTATTATCCATGTTTTATAAGATGATTCATTTCGAAAGGTATCCATTTTTTCATAGCACTTGATAAATACATCTTGTGCCACATCCTCAGCCAGTTGTTTTTGTTTCAAATAAGTATAAGCTAGTCTAATAACATCATTGCCATAAGCCTCCATTAACCATTTGAGCTTTTCTTCTCGATTTAAATTATTTATGGGTTCTGATTTTGAGTCATCTACTATGTCGATCATTTTTCTCCTCCGATCCTTATTTTTTATAATTAGACGATTCGATTTTTATAAAGGTTCTATTTTTAATTTTTCATAAAAAAATCTTAAGAAAATCAATTTGTTATCAATTAAAAAAGCCACCAAAAATGGCAGCAGTTTACTTTGGCTCAATTCAATATTACCTTCTTGAGACTGTGTTTAGAATAATTTTCTTATTCAACTAAAACTGACCCTTTAATTTAAGTCCATTTCTTCACGATCTCACATTAAATTTTAACATAAATATCCAGTTTTGTTTAGAAATCTTATTCCATTAAATGGCCCTTTACAAAAAGAAAGAGTACAATTCTTATTCTGTAATTGCGTCCTTTAATGGAATAACAAAAATAGAAACACGGATGCAAATAAGCTTATTTTCTTCAACTAACGCACCCGTTTGTTTAAGTACAATTATTCACAAACT
Source organism: Neobacillus sp. (assembly GCF_031988165.1). Taxonomy (NCBI): domain Bacteria; kingdom Bacillati; phylum Bacillota; class Bacilli; order Caryophanales; family Bacillaceae; genus Neobacillus; species Neobacillus sp. The sequence goes on along the minus strand of NZ_DALZYO010000082.1, from coordinate 4,074 downwards.
CAAAATTTCTGCTACATAATCGACGTTTTAATACCACCTTAATTATTGGGGAAAATACCTTTGAGGTGATTAGAGTGATTAAAAAGGTTTTAAAAAGTTTTTGTATTTTTATACTATATACAACCAATGCTATGGCTCAAACTAATCATCAAATACAAATTATCGATATAAAAAAAGGTAAAGTTATAAAAAATGTTCAAAAAAACCCTGATTTACAACAAGAAGTAGAGAAATTTCTTGATGGAATAACAGGGGTTTACGTGAAATTGAACCCATATCCTAATAATGGGTTTGTGATAAAAATCCCTTTAGAACCTAATGTTACGGTTAAAAATCAATGGTTCAATGACCTTGTAGATGAAGTAATGATTATTTTTCCTGTTCAAGAAAATCCATATTTATTGATTTTTGACAATGAGAACCAACCACATTTCTTTAAATTTCAAGGCAATACAAGCAATTTCTTGGGATTATTGAATTTTAAGCCATAAACCTCAGAAATGAGGTTTATTTTATGCATCTTATAAATCTGAATCGTTAGAGCAAAATAAGAAAAAGGCTGCCGTAGCAACCTAACCTTTTTTTCGCTAAAGCACCCGTTAGCTTAACATTTAGCGTCTACTTACATAACTTCAATCTCAATTAATTCCCATACTTCCTTAATGAATTTATTATCCAGCTTCACTTTTCGAAGTAAATCTTGAAGATCTTCTCCTATGATTTCACTAGTTGAATCATGGAACTTCCAAAACATAAATTGACCAGTTCCACGACCTATATAGTATGTTTCGTCTTTATAAATAAAATGAATCTCTTCACCTATACTTAAATATTCAAGAAATTCCTCATAACTGTAATGTTCCATATGTTTGCACTCCTTTTCTTGAACTCAAGCACCCGTTACTTGAATAAGTTCTTTAAACATTTAAGTGACTTTTTCCTTCTTCAGTTAGCACAAACCAATAGTCTTCTTCGAATTCGTCATTACTGTCTTTAAAGTTCACTTTGCCACCAGACGGGTCATCGAATAGTTTTACTAACCCCATATCGAGTAAAGTACCTAACCTTGATTTTATCTGTTCTCTAGTTTGGGTTATACCTTTATAATTTAGATAATTTTCAACTTGAAAAAAAGTATTTTCTTCATCAATGAATGTTCTTAAAATCATCTTATCTAAGTCAGTCATTTACTCACCTCAACCTTAAACCGCACTTGATTTGCACTTTTATTTTTTCATACCTTTTTTATTAAGGATTCATTAAAAACTTTAGTTATTTCTGCATATCCAACGATATGGGATGCTTCTTGTATAGATATTATTTTTCCAATCCATAAACAGTTTGGATACGCATCTGGGGTAATAAATGTAATTGTTCCTAACACTGTTTCACCTAATTCAACCTTTTCCTTGTTATAGTAATGATGTACCCCAGTTGTTAAATAATCCTCGTTTACCAAATGGGCTGGACGATACCCTGAATAAACAGGAGATGTTCTTCCACCTTCGTCAGCTTTTAAGAATGTTATTTTCGCTTCTATATCTGCCATACAAAAACTCCTATTTTTACTACTATTTTAACACGTCTTATTGCACTAACCTGCCAGTTAGCTGAAGAAGAAAAAACGTCTCCACTTATTGTAGAAACGCTACCTGTTAGTTCAAGTAGGCACTAGTGCAACTTTTATTTATTTATCTACACCTGCATCTATTTTCCAGCTATTTTGCAACTTCCGGATATAAATGATCTGACCAATGTGATATGCGTTATGAGATGACACATTTCCGAGTATTGCCCACCATTTCACGTGTCCAGGATAACCATTAACTTCTCTCTCAACTTTTTCTTCAGATAATAACTCTTGCCAACGTAAAAGCACCTCTAATAGTTGTTTTTTTAAGTCAGCAAAAGTATGATTTTCAGGAATAATAAAGCTGTTATTATTATTTCCTATTGAAGGCACAGCATCAACGTGAGATTTTTGGTACCTTGTTTGCCATGTTTGATTCCAATATAGTAGATGCTGCACAATTTCAGAAATACTATTACTTTCTTCGTTTGGCTTCCAAAATGCATGTTCCTCAGACAATCTTTCTACTGAATCTGAAAATGGTAGGTACCAACTTGGGTCATTAGCATTTGCCAACAACTGATCCGATAAAACATCTTTTGCATGAACCATAACAAACACTCCTAATTTTTTTATACTGTTTTTTCTAAATCTTTAAACAATGTCATCTTATTATATTCTACATAGCATATTGATTGTCCTGTTCTTATTAAGCTAACCTGCCAGTTACTTCAATAAGAAAAAAGGACCGCTGCCTTTACGATCCTTCTTAAATTATAGTCACCGTTACTATTTATTATCTTCTAAAATCAAAAGTGTCATCAGGCACACTTAATTTGTGACCATTGATTTCAACCGTATTATTATTTATCCAATTAATGCTTGCTGAATATTCACGATAATTCCAATAAATATTCTTTGGTTTCCTTTTCTCTTTATTAAAATTTAATTCTCCACGAACTGCATCGCCTACGGTAGCTCCACCAGAAGAAACATAAGCTTTTATCGTCCAAGTTCCATCAGGAGAGTCCATTTCTGAAATCAAATCACCCTGAGGTAAACGGTTCATATCAAAAAATGCCCAATACACTCCATATCCAATTAATCCAAACGATAATAAAGGAATCAAAATGACAAGTGTAATGATTTGTTTCTTCTTCATTTTTCTCCTCCTAGCCTAACAGTTTTACAAGAGACTTTCTGAGGATAATTTTACCATAAGTATACATAGAATATCTATGTGTAATAAAATAATTTTTATTGAACTATCCTGCCATTTAGTACAATAAGAAAAAGGGATTGCCGCAGCAGTCCCATTCTTATACTCTTGCACCCCTATAGTAAGAAGAGAAGGTATGAATAGTCTAATTTAACACTTATAATACCTCATAGACTAAGGTATTCCTACACTTTAGAAGAAAAAGCATTGCTGAACAACATAAATTCAACCTTCACTCTATATTTCTGCAAACGTGGTAAAATGATGTTAGTATTGATTATAGCTATTCATTTTCCCAAAGGAAGGTTTACCCATATGATATATTTAAAAAGCTTTAAACTTTCCCCTCATACAGTCAAGAACCCTAATGCCTATCCATACAATGTGTTTAGAAAAATAACTGGAGAAGTGTTTGTCTTTAATAACATTACAGTTTTGTATGGTAACAACGGTTCGGGCAAGTCCACGCTGTTAAATTTAATAGCAAACAAGCTGAATATTACGGGGGCTGAGGACCTTACAAATAATGGTTATAATACATACCCGCCAGATTACATGATGGATTGTTCATACAGCCTAGGCGAAAATAAGAGTGACGGAGAGTCAAATCGAATACCGCCTAATAGTCAGTACATCAAAAGCGAAGATATTTTATATGAGATTAAGAAGATTCAGCAGGAAGCAGTTCTTAAGGAAGGTTACATGTACCAGCACTCTAAATTGGGGTATACTAAGGAAAATTTGGAAAAGTTGAAACACTCTTCACAGATGTACAAACAAATCGAGATTATGAAGTTTGCCAATGAGAAGTATTCTAACGGAGAAACATCCATGCAAATATTTGATGAGTATCTTGCCCCTAATGGATTATACCTGCTCGATGAACCTGAAACATCTCTTTCACCGACAAACCAAATTCAGTTGGCGGAAGAAATCAATAAACAGGCTAGATTTTTTAACTGTCAGTTTGTTATAGCGACACATTCGCCATTTATGTTGGGAACACTAGATGCTAAAATCTATAATCTTGACGCTCCCCTTTTGAGAACCTATAGATGGACGGAACTTGAAAATGTAAGGTATTTCTACGACTTTTTCAGAGACCGTAAGAATGAATTTGAATAAATGACAGAAACATTTTTGGGCACTTCAGAAGGCATATAATAAAGGAACCAACAAAAATGTCAAATTATTTACTTTTGTAGGTTCCATTATTGAACTATTCTGCCACGTTAGTTTAAGTAAAAACCTTCACAATCTTTACTCTATATTTCAACATAAATAT
>NZ_DALZYO010000081.1:0-6675 GCF_031988165.1 Neobacillus sp. | reverse complement strand
CACCGGGAAACGGTCTAATAGAAGAACTCTATTGGACATTATCACCAAGTGACACTGGGAAACTGTCTAATAGAAGAGCTCTATTGGACAATATCACCAAGTGACACTGGGAAACTGTCTAATAGAAGAGCTCTATTGGACATTATCACCAAGTGACACCGGGAAACGGTCTAATAGAAGAACTCTATTGGACATTATCACCAAGTGACACCGGGAAACGGTCTAATAGAAGAGCACTATAGGACAATATCACCAAGTGACACCGGGAAACGGTCTAATAGAAGAACTCTATTGGACATTATCACCAAGTGACACTGGGAAACTGTCTAATAGAAGAGCTCTATTGGACAATATCACCAAGTGACACTGGGAAACGGTCTAATAGAAGAGCTCTATTGGACATTATCACCAAGTGACACCGGGAAACGATCTAATAGAAGAGCTCTATTGGACAATATCACCTAGTGCAACGGTGAAAAGGTCTAATAGAAGATCTCTATTGGACAATATCATCAAATGTCACGGTGAAAAGGTCTAATAGAAGAGTTCTATAGGACATTATCGCCCAGTGACACCGGGAAACGGTCTAATAGAAGAGCTCTTAAATATTGGGTAAGGACTTCGATTTTTTTTATAAGGTAGGGGCTTATATTGAATTCTAGGTCATTAATTTCATTTAATAGATAGTCATCCTTCCCTCTAATAATCTTCAAAAATTGTTCTAACACCTCGTTATGTTTGACAAGGGTCTTCCCTAATTGTTTTCCCTCATGGGTAAGATATACTCTCCCGTATTGCTCAAATTTCACCCATCCCTGATTGGACAGTTTCCTTACCATCCTGGAAACAGTAGCCGGATTAACACTGAGAACATTTGCTAGTTGTGAAGGAACAACTTGGTCAATGGGATCTGCAAGTAAATACATATGTTTTAAATACTGTTTCATTACAGATGAAAGCAAATAGTTAACACCAACCTTTCATTTATCTAAAAAAATTCACCTAAACCTTATTTTTTTTACTGGACTTAAAAAGTTGCGTGAGGTAAAATCTTATTATTAAAAGTATGCTGAATTTATTGAAAATTAACAATGTAACTTCAACTATGAACAATAGGGGGAAAGAAAAAATTTAAAACTGGTAATAACAATGATTTTTCCTGTAATTTTTGCTGATTACAAGAACATAATGGCGGATGAAAATTTTGAGCGCGGGAAAAAAATTTTATTTATGAATTTTTGTTGGTTAGAGGAAATATTTTGAAGGCATTAAAATATAATGAAAATAAAGCGAGATGATTTGAATGTTTAAATCAAAACGGGAAAAAAGTAAAATCCTTTTAAGCTCTTACGTATGTAAATTATTAGGAATAATAAATGAACAAGAATTTGAGACTATTTTAAACCAATTTCAATCCAAAGATTCTCCGAACTAAACAGGAATGTCATAAGGACCTCTTAATAAGATAAGCAATAGCCTATATTTTTTTATCAAAAAGTTTACTTTAGGCAATTTTTATGCGCGTAGTCAAAATTTACAAGGATTAGTTATGAAGGAGGAGAGATCAAAAGTGAGTTCAAAAGAGGCTGTGGTTGAAAAAACTGATGTGGATTTTGTTGATGCAAGTAAATCTTGGAAAAGGCAAAACGATAATCCTAGTCTTCAGGAAGTTTATAAGACGATTCCTATTAAGAAAACAGGAAGCTTTTTCAGAAAATTGTTAGGTTTTATTGGTCCAGGTTATTTGGTGGCTGTTGGTTATATGGATCCTGGAAATTGGGCAACTTCGATTGCAGGGGGATCAGCATATGGGTACACGCTTCTTTCCGTTATTCTAATATCCAATTTGATGGCAATGTTATTACAAGCTTTGGCCGCGAAGTTAGGAATTGTTTCTGGCAGAGACTTGGCTCAGGCTTGCAGGGATCATTATAGTAAACCGGTATCTTTTGTACTGTGGATTTTATGTGAATTAGCGATCGTAGCTTGTGATTTAGCAGAAGTGATTGGTTCTGCAATAGCTTTAAATTTATTATTTAACATCCCTCTTGTATATGGAGTATGCATAACAGCCTTGGATGTTTTACTAGTGTTACTCCTCCAGAATAAGGGCTTCCGCTATATAGAATCAGTTGTTATTGCTCTAATTGTGACTATTGCTGTCTGTTTTGGAATTGAAATGGCCTTGTCAAAGCCTGAAATTGGGGGAATTCTAACTGGATTTTTACCGAGCAGTGAGATTATTTCCAATCCTAAAATGCTCTATATTGCTTTGGGGATATTGGGTGCAACGGTTATGCCACATAATCTTTATCTCCACTCGTCCATTGTTCAAACCAGGAAGTTCGATGACACGAAAGAGGGAAAAAGGTCTGCCATAAAGTTCGCCACGATTGATTCAACCGTTGCGTTAATGCTTGCTTTGTTTGTGAATGGTGCAATCCTAATCTTATCCGCAGCTGCTTTCCATACTTCCGGTCATCAAGACGTTGCGGAAATTCAGGATGCTTATCACTTACTAGATCCATTACTTGGTTCAGGTATTGCATCCATTCTTTTCGGTGTTGCATTATTGGCTTCTGGTCAGAATTCTACTTTAACTGGAACACTTGCGGGTCAGATTGTCATGGAAGGCTTTTTAAATATTCGTCTAAAGCCGTGGATACGCCGATTGATCACAAGGTCGATTGCGATTATACCAGCAGTTGTCGTAACCTTTATATTTGGTGAAAAAGGGACTGGTCAATTACTGATTCTTAGTCAAGTAATCTTATCACTGCAACTCTCGTTCGCTGTTGTTCCACTGGTCATGTTTACTAGTGATAAAAGAAAAATGGGTGAATTCGTAAATAAAGCTTGGGTGAAATGGCTAGCATGGTTTGTTACATCCATTATTATTGTCTTGAATGTCTATTTATTATGGGGAACTTTTTTCTAGATTAATGGAATTGAATATATGTAGATTTATTACGGAATACTGAAAGCTGCCACTAAAATGGCAGCTTTCGTGCATTTCTGAGAGTGGTGATTTTGATTATTATAATTAATCAACATTTAGAGAGCTTAGAAAATCTAAGCTCTTTTGTTATTTCATACATAATATACAATCTCTTTTGAAAGGAAGAATGAGCATATATAATTGTATATTATTGAGTTGGTTATTTCCTTCGATAAAACATTTTTTATAAATTGGTACACTTTTAAAAACCTGCATTGAGGATGCGTCGTCTAAAAGATAGTAAGGAGGGGGAGAAACGTGGAAGAATTAACAGCAGATGTGATAGAAACTGAAGATAAGGAAGTTCTTATCGATGAAATTATGACTAGATACGGGCAGGAGATCTTGCAGCTTGTATATTCTTATGTGAAAAATCAGGGGCTTGCTGAGGACCTGACCCAGGATATTTTTATTAAATGTTACAAATCTTTACATACATACAGCGGAAAATCGAAGCTGAGGACGTGGTTATGGCGAATTGCCATCAATCATTGCAAGGACTACCTGAAAAGCTGGTATAACAGGAAAGTTATCATGACGGACGAAGAACCAGCAAACAGCAAAACGAAGAAGGAATTGGTTGAGCAGGTAGTGATCCAAAAAGAAGAGGATGATGAGTTGATAGCAGCGATAATGAAGCTGCCGATTAAATATCGTGAAGTGATTTATCTGTTTTATTATGAGGAATTGCCGATTAAGGAAATCGCAGTACTTACTGATACAGGTGATAACACGGTTAAAACCAGATTGAAACGCGCAAAAGAACTGCTAAAAGAACGATTGGAGGCATAATTCATGGAGGATCGTTTAAAGAATTTAAAAAAATCAATGGATCGAACTACTTTTTCTCAGTTGAATTTTACCGAGCAGCATAGAGAAGACATTCATGAAAAAATTAATAAACAGTACGAGAATGAAGAGGATATCTTACTAGCTGTCTTGCAACTTCTTGTCCATGAGAAAACCGGCTTCGAATTAGCAAAACTTTTACGAGGGCGGGGCATTCGAAAATTCGAGGATAACGAAGGATTTCTATATATTCTTCTCCATCGATTGGAACAGAACCAATGTATCCAAGCAACATGGAACGAATCGGAAGTAAAATCTTATCGGCTTACTGATAAAGGCAAAAAAATCTTGCAAAAAGCAGTAAAACGACAATCAAAAAAACGATTTGCTTTTAAAGAATTGCTTGAGGGGTGAGACCAACGTGGCAAATAAAAAGTATATTTTTTTAAATGAGGTCACAGAACAAATTAAGTCAAAGGAAGCCAAGAAATATGTTGCGGATGAATTAGGTTATCATTTACAGGAAGCAAAGAATTTATGGTTGGAGAAGGGATTACCGGAAGCAGAGGCCGAGGAAAAGGCCATTGAGCAAATGGGCAGCCCGATCAAATTGGGAAAACAGATGAACAAGCTTCATAAGCCAAAGGTTGATTGGTTCATGATAATCCTATTGGTTACCACATTAGGACTTGGATTTTTACCGTTGGTTTCGCTTGGGTACATGGAGGATACTAGGCATTTTTCTATTGTAAAAGGCGTTACAGTTTTACTTGGTGCTACTGTAGCTGTAGGAATAATGTTAATCGATTTTCGAAAATGGAAAACGTGGGGATGGTTGTTTTTTTCCTTAGGGATTATCTTTTTACTCACCATCAGGTTTTTTTCTAATACGATGATTAATGGGGTACCGCTGCTTAGAGTCCCGTCCATTATTACATTAGAAAGCTCAATGGCTTTACCATTCTTTTTCCTAAGTTGGGCTTCATTTTTTAGTAACGAGCGGTTTAAAATTTGGCAAGTTATTATTTTGTTTTTCATTCCATTTCTCTTATTCTTCAGTGTCCCGAGTATTGACAACACCTTTATGTATACTTGCATGGTAATTGTGATGCTTTGGTGGAGTAGATTTAGCCGTAAAACAATACTGGCAATTATGGGGATCATGTTTGGTTTATTTATGGTAATTGGGATTCAATTCCTGAAGACTTTCCAAATAGAAAGAATTCTTGTCTACTTAAACCCTGAAAAATATTCGAGTGGAGCAGGTTACTTTATACTACGTGTGAAGGAATTAATGGGAAAGGCTGGCTGGTTTGGTAACCCGGTGAACAAGGAATTTATTCCTTCAGCACATACGGATTTTGTTTTTGTAAGTTTAACCTATATGTACGGCTGGTTATTTGCAATAGCACTGGTCATCATACTCTCACTTATTATGGTGAGATTTATTGTCATCTCTAATAAGATCTATGATTCTTTCGCTAAGCTTCTTCTGATTGGTGCTACAGCACTTTATGGTGTGCAGCTGGCTAGTAACATCGGAATGGCACTAGGGGTTTTTCCACTTACTTCAATATCATTGCCATTTATTAGCTATGGGTTGATGCCAGTTTTACTAAATTCCTTTCTAATCGGAATGGTGTTAAGTGTTTATCGCAGAAAGGATTTGATATCAACTCGTTTTTGCTAGTGGTAGAGAAGTTTCCCCATGATTGAACAAAAAGTATTCTATTTAATGAAGATAAAATAGGATTTATTGTTAGGAAGGAACCAATGTTTCTACCTTTATAACAGTTCAGTTAGCGCCCTTATTCTTCCAAAAAGGGAGTTAGCTAATGAAGAAGAAGTTAGAAATATTTTTAATTCTAAAGTTGCTGACCATTCATGAATTAAGGAATAAACCTAAACATCAAAAAGAGCATAGCTTTAATGCTCTTTTTCTAATTTTTTATGCAGGAACGCTTTATTACTAATGTAAGCAGAATAATATAACAAGAATATTTAATAAAAGAATAGTAAAATGAATCATTTTAAGTGGTATAATTTACCTATATGAATATACTAGAGGTGCACATTAGTTAGAAACTGCGAAGAAAAGATTATATATAAATTAGCAAACAAATAATAATTTTTTTCCGATAGAAAAATAGTGGTTTTTTCAGGAGGTATTATATGTTAGGTCATTTAGGATTTTCATATATAGGTCTGATATATTTATTGATGTTATTTATTCCAAATATCATTTGGAGTAAGAATCAGCCAATAGATTATGACTATACCCAAGAAAACAAAATATTATTATTGTTTGAACGTGTTGGACAAATATGTTGTTCGTGTAGTGTAGTGATTTTTAGTGATTTTAACATTGCTTCCTTTTCAGCATGGAGTTTTTGGCTACTAGCATCATTTTTACTTATGATTCTTTATGAGATTTGTTGGGTTAGATATTTTACTAATGAATATACAGAAGAAAATTTTTATCGTAGTTTTTATAGGATTCCCGTACCTCTTGCGAGTCTACCTGTCACGGCTTTTTTATTATTAGGCATTTATGGTAAAGTTGTTTGGCTAATTGCATCTTCTATCATACTTGGTATAGGACATATAGGAATACACATTCAGCATTTAAAAGCGATAAAATAGTTAATAAAGAACAGGGGGAAGGGGTTTTGCCTTCCCCCTTAAATTATTGTTCTAGGTAGTCCAGGTTTTAATCTTTAATGTCTCTTAGTAGAGAATTCAGGATTTGTAAAAACTGAAGTTGTGTAATTCAATTTATAAGTTGAGAATGTAAAGCTCACGTCAATTGGTGCCTACTGCCCAAATGTAGCAAGATAAGCGAATAAAAAAGCAGTGCCGGCACTATAAAAGTGTTGGTACTGCCTTAT
>NZ_DALZYO010000080.1:0-6855 GCF_031988165.1 Neobacillus sp. | reverse complement strand
CTAGACGAAAGATGTGAAGTCTAGCTCTGCTCTCACCGCCTTTATTAGGGGACTATGGCTTGTTCTCTAAATTTATTTCCATGGGTTGGGAGTTGAGGCTCATGATAGTTTTTTATACCAAACGTAAATGCCGGTATAAATCATTTACGATGTGAAATATTAATGGTAAGGTAGAAGATCCAGGATAACAAAATTCAAAACGATGGGTTAATAATGAAAAAACTATTGCAGGGGATAAAAGGATCCCTGCTTTTTTTGCTTTTTATAATTAGCTATGAGTGCTTAGTTATCATATAATAAATGAAATATATTTTTTTGCAAAAGTTAGGAGAGAGAGCATGAGAGACGTAACCTTATTAAACATTTTCGAACATCATATCGCCCAAAAATATTTGAATCGCTCTGGATTAGCTCATGCGATTGCTGTTGCCTATCATGCTTTTCATTTAGGAAAGAAACATCAAGTGGACGTGGATATTGTTGCGAAAGCAGGACTTCTCCATGATATGGGCCACTATACATGGTATAAAAACGGAAAATGGGATTATGATTTGTATAAGCAAAATGACATACACCCGATAAAAGGGGCAGAAAGAGCACATAAACTCTTAATCCGACTTGGTGAGAATCCGATTAAAGCCAAAACGATTGCACTTGCGATTCTTTTCCATACTGATTCGTTTTTGCCTTCTAATGATATTGTAAGGACACCTTTACAGCAGATTGTTAAATGGGCGGATGAAAGGGATGAAGAAAAAGGCGGGATGCACCATTATCGTTCAATCGCCTTTGAACGTGCTAGACAAAGTATTATCCGCTTAGACCAATGGATTGAAGGAGAGGGACCAATAAAATAATAAAGGCTGTGCATATGACTTGCACAGCCTTTTTCGTTATTTCCGTTGAAAACCCTCTTCGGTCAAAAACTCCACAGCTTCTTGATATGTATCAAAACTGGCATCAAGATTTAACCCAAAATAAATATTCCATGCATCATTTTCATTTATTACGATAAGCTGATTATTTTCCTTATCAGCCCAGCGCTCCTCATTTGAATCTCCAATGATTGCTTCTTCGACTGAATTGGTTTCAAGTGGTGAGAGTGCATGAATCGCTTCTTTTATCAACTGTCGTAGTTGATCAGCGGTAAAGTCACGGATATTGACCATTCCTTTTTCGTCCGTTTCATAATTTTCTAACTGCCCAGCATATACAAAGCCATTTCCATTAGGGTGCAAATGATAAACAATATTTTTTTTATCTGAAATACTGTTTGGAAACTGGAAATTAATGCGACCTAGTGAAACATTTTTTCTTTCTAATCCCGAAAATTCATCGATAACGGCTAATTTTTCATTAAAAGTAAGCATAGAGACCTCCAACTCTTTTTCTGTAAACATTCTTTAATCATACAGATTTTTCTCCCAAACTTACAACTTTTTTTCAAATAATAATTTTAAGGAAAATATTGAAAATATTTCATTTTGGTGTAAAATTACACTATAGAAAGAAATGGGTATTCTACAAAATATTGCAATGGCCTGATTACACCATAAATGGGATGAATGCGGGGAGATTTAATGGAGCTAAATAAACGGGAAGAGAAAAGAAGGATTTTTAGGCAGGAGCTTTTCACGTTGAAAGAGGAAGGTTATTTACCGGATACAATTGTTGAGACTGTGGCCAAGGCTCACCATCAATACCATAAGGATTTATTAGAAATAGAATCCCTTCCTATTCCAACAGAAAAGGAAGTGCCAATCCATTCGACTATACCCCCAAAACCTCAAAAAGCGAAAAAAATACTAACACCCGAAGAGGTTCGCGAAAGGAATATTACTTGGTTATTAAATATGGGAGTAATCTTCTTATTAATTGGCGGTTTATTCGTAGCCACAAGCAATTGGGAATCAATGACAAGCATTATGAAAAGCGGTGCGATTGCGATTGTATCACTTTTATTTTACGGAATAGCCTTTTTAACTAAGAAAGTGCTGCATATTGATAAAACGGCATTTGCCTTTATTGTTCTTGGCAGTTTATTCTTACCGATATTTATTCTCTCGCTTGGATGGTTTGGTCTTTTAGGCCCGTATTTATCGATTAACGGTGCTGGCCGTTACCTTTTGGGGATGCTGGGCAGCTTTCTACCGGTGATTCTGTATATTCTATTTGCAAAGAACTTAAGATCTAGACTGTTCGTATGGTTTACCTATGTTTCGATATCCGCGGGGATGGCCTTTTTATTGGCGGGACTATACCTTAAGGTTGATTTCTTTTACCTGGGGACGATGGTTTTTAATGCTTTGCTCATTTTTGTCTACCACCAATTGAAACACAGAGAATCACTCCAATTATTTACAAAGGAATTTGTCCCTTATATCCAAGTTAATCTCGTTCTTAGTACACTTTTCATGCTTTTTTTATACGACCATGAGGTCTTATACAGTTTCAACCTCATCTTAACTGCCCTAATTTATTTATCGATGATGTATGTCAGTGGAAGGAAAGAATACCATTTTATTTTTAGTGCAATGCTCGTTTATGGTGCTTTTCAGCTAATAGAGCACAGCTTCCTCGATAATTTTGGCGCGATAGTCTATGCTCTAATAGGAGTTGGCATGGTATTTGTTCCTAAGGCACTGAACGGAAGATTTTCTCTAGATAAAGTTTTTCACTATACAAGTGCAATGATTTCTGGATTTGCCTTCATCTATATTAGCTATGAGGGAATAATACTCCGCTCGGGTAATCCTTCTATTGTGCTAATGCTCGCATACTTTATCATAGGAGCTAACTTTATTTATTTAGCCCAAAACAGTCCAATGCGTCTATTTACGTATCTGAGTTCGGTTTTTGTCGGTTCTGGCATCTACGAAGCTGTTGCATTAATTGTTAAACATATCTACAATATGAATTTTTCACTAACATTGTGTTTGACCGGTTTTATTTTGTTTATCGTTTTCGGAATTGTACCTTTAGCAAAATATTTTAGAATTATCCAGAACAGTTCTAAGGACATTGGGTTAGTCATGATGATGCTAGCTATTATGTTAGCGATTAGTCTTTTCAACTGGTGGGAGCTAGGAGTCATGCTGCTGCTCCTCACAATAATTGCTTATCTACTATTAAAAATGGAGACAAGGGCTTATTATCAGGAAGCAGCCTTATGGATCTTACCAAGCTCACTTGGTTTGGCATGTGCCGCTTTTGGTGAAGAAATTAATATAAACTTCACAACGTATCATGAAGAATATGGCTATGCAGTAAATTTTGCTGTGGGGGCAATATTTATTTTATTATCAAGCTTTATATGGAAAAAAATAAGGGAAAAAGAACTAAACAGGGTTTCATTGTTTACATCCCAAGGACTTTATACCATTGCCATTTTCCATGCATTATTTAGCCCAATTAATCAATTATGGGTGCAACCGTTAGTGTTGGTAATTGGAATCGGAATGTATTTCTATTTATATAAAAAGATGGGTACGAAATGGATCCCATATCTTGTCAGTATCACAGCATGGCTATCCTATTTTTCGTTTATCCATGCCATGACAATGATATTCCCATTCACCCATATAATGAATTCATTCATCGCTTCTACAAGTGCGGTAATCTTACTTTTTATCGCTTATATTTGTAAAGACAAAGATTTGGGTCTATCAGATGCTTTTGCATGGATGGGTCATTGCATTTACCCAATCGCACTTGTTATTACCTGGTTTGCTTTTAATACAGACGCAATATATAGCTATGGCTTGGCCTTTTTAGTCTATGTATTAAGTACAAAACTAGCTGTTAAGGAATGGAAAATCAAATCCTTTCTTTATGGTAGTTTTACAACCCTATTTTTTGCTGTTTCAATTGGATCGGATAAACTAATTGTCCAAAATTTTGGGGGCTATGAATTCCCAATTACAAGTGGGTTTATTCTTATTTTTACCTGTATTGCTAATAGAGAATTTAAAAAACGAACCACTTATTATTTGGTGCCATTCTCTATTGTCGGAATTGTCTGTATGCTAATGACCTATCCGTTTACTTGGCTACCGTACATGGTTACCTGTGGATATACGATTGTGACAATGGTCTATTTGTATAAAATTAAATGGGATTTATTAGGGATTATCCCTTTGTTCTTAGCATTTATCGCAACCGTTGAATTCTCATATTTAAGTGAGTTGAATGAGCTCGAAAAAATGCTTCTTTTTGGAGGGTTAGGCATAACCATGGTTCTAATCGGACAGAAGGTTTATAAAAAGCTGTTGACAGGTGGAGCTAAGCTTCAGGAAATAAAAGTAGACGGATATACGGCCGTTTCCTTCTTATTCTTTTGGTTTATGTACTTTTTTGCGAATCAGCACTTATGGAGCCATGCACTGCCAGGTGTTCTGATTGCAATCAATTTCTGGCTGCAGAGAAAAAGAGTACCTGCCAGTTTCTCAGTCTTTATGTCTATCATCGCGGGAGCCTATTTATTACAACCATACTATGCAATCATTGGGGATTTAAACATTCCGTCATTATGGGAACGGGAGGTAAATGTTCTTCCATATATTATTCTGGTGATTTTCATACGAATTAGTTTAAAAGGGAGCTTTTCGGATATAACGAAAGCGATTCAATGGGGTGTACTCATCATTGTTTCTCTGCTTTTAATCCAGGATGGTCTAGCAAGCAATACAATTTATGATGCAATTATTTTAGGATCATTGTCATTGTTATCTTTGCTCGTAGGTGTATTCCTCCAAATAAAATCTTATTTCTTTGTTGGGTGTGGTGTTTTACTATTAAATGTATTCCTGCAAACACGACCCTACTGGGGAAATATGCCATGGTGGGCATATTTATTAATCGCTGGACTAATCATGATTACCGTTGCAAGCTTCAATGAATGGCATAAGCAAAAAATACAAAAGGGACAATCAACTTTTATAACCATTTTGAAGGAAAAAGTAATTGATAAAGTAAAAAAGTGGGATTAAATTTCATACTACCATTTAATCGGAAATGTATTTTGCCTAGCCTGCTTATTTTTGGAAAAATAAACAAAGTCTAAGGGCTAATTGATAAATATCATTTATTCTGTTATACTGGTATTAATTAAATGATTGCTGTTATTTGGAGGAGCCTGTCACCAAGGGATAATTATGTCCATTGGTTTGACAGGCTTTTTTCTATTTTTTAGGAAAGAGTCTGTCATTATTAAGACAGGCTCTTTTTATTTTTCAGAAAAAGAAAGGTGATTCGATGGAATTAATTTTTGAGTTGATGATTATTTTACTTGCCTCTAAAATTGCAGGCGATATTAGTGTAAAGTTAGGACAGCCCTCGGTTCTAGGAAAATTGCTTGTAGGAATTATTTTAGGACCTGCGGTTCTAGGGCTCGTTTCAGAATCGAAAACATTGGATGAGCTAAGTCAAATAGGGGTCATTTTGTTAATGTTTATTGCTGGGATGGAAACTGATTTAGATGAATTTAAGCGATCTGGGAAAGCATCTACACTAGTGGGTGTAAGTGGAATTATTGTGCCATTACTTGTAGGCTATCTGACAGGAATTATCATGAATATGTCTACATTTGAAGCTATCTTTTTAGGCTTATTGCTTTCTGCGACCAGTGTAAGTATCTCTGTTCAAGCGCTTAAAGAACTTAATAAAATGCAATCTAAAGAAGGAGCAACGATTTTAGGTGCCGCTGTCATTGATGATGTCCTCGTTATCATATTTTTAGCATTTTTAATGAGTATGGCAGGTGGAGAAGTAAATTTAAGTATGATTATTATTAAAAAAATTCTCTTCTTCGGAGGTGCTATTTTAGTATCTTGGAAAATTGTCCCTTGGATTTTAAAAAAGTTTGCCCCATTAATGGTGACAGAATCAATCCTTTCAGGCGGATTAATTATCTGTTTTCTTTATGCATATGTGGCTGAATTAACTGGAATTGCTGCTATTATAGGAGCCTATATTGCCGGAGTTGCAATAAGTTTAACGGAATATAAGCATGAAATATTTGAAAAGGTAGAAACAATTGGTTATTCAATTTTCGTGCCTGTTTTCTTCACCACTATCGGCTTGAAAGCAAGTTTTACAGGTATTTCACAGCATTTAGGCCTTATTGTTGGACTTAGTATTCTAGCAATCTTAACGAAATTAATTGGTGCAGCAGCTGGTGCAAAAATGGCTCGGTTTTCATGGAGAAGTTCATTCGGAATTGGAGCTGCCATGGTTTCCCGTGGGGAGGTTGCTTTAATTATTGCCACGATAGGATTAGAGTCAAAATTAATCAGCCAAGAACTATTTTCAATCCTAGTTATCGTCGTCCTTGTAACCACGCTTGTTACTCCACCGATGATGAAATACCTTTTTAAACAAGGGAGTGACCAAAAGGAAATAAAAAGCATCGCATAAATCAAAGAGACATCCAGCCTATTATGAAGGTTGGATGTAATGCGTTTTGAAGCAGTTTTTTTGCTTTTGTTTCCCTACATTTTTTACCAAGGTTAAATCTCATAAAGTAGTACCCCTATAAATTATATTAACCCTCCGAACTGTTTGATAAAGCGAAAGATAACTATAAATTTTGGAGGTTAGAAATGGGTACAGGTTTAATTGATATCGACAAATTATTAGAAGCAACGACAAATCTAACATCTGAGAAAAATAGCCAAAAGATGAAGAATGTTGAGATTGACCAATTACTCGAGAACACCCGTGATTGGTAAAATTCATATTTTTGTTACTCCATTCATAATTTAATATACAACCATAAATGCCTTCTACTAGCTAGAAGGCATTTTTCTTTATAATATAAGAATTTATAACATTGGACTTCGAGAAATGTCCAGCTCC
>NZ_DALZYO010000079.1:0-6929 GCF_031988165.1 Neobacillus sp. | reverse complement strand
AAACAAACAAAAGAATTAAATGCAAGTATTGAAACTGAAACTAAAGAAGTGGACGGGGTAGTAAAAGCAATCACTGAGGTAAATACCCAAATTATAAAACTAAAATAATTGTCTTTGGGATAAAACGCTTTCGCATAAGTAGCGGAGGCGTTTATCCATTTAAATGTGAAAAATATATTGGTAATACGGCATGGTAAAAAAATAGTTTGATTAAAAATAGTATTTTTGTCAAAAACAGCTTATTGTAATAAGTTTAAACAAAAAGCAACAAAACTAAAAAACTATCAAAAAAATCAAATGTAAAGTCAAAATATATGGTAATATGAGGTATATATTTGATTTCTACAATATATATTCACCCCCAATTTCCTTGGGTACTACTTATGTATGCTATTTAGCGAGGGGAGTTTGAAATGGATTTAAATAATTATTTAGAAATGTTTATCGAGGAATCAAAAGATCATTTGCAGGCAATAAATGACGAATTGTTAAAACTGGAAACGGAACCAGAAAACATAGCCATCATAAACGAAATCTTTCGTTCGGCACACACGCTTAAAGGAATGGCTGGTACTATGGGATTCGAAGACCTGGCCTCATTGACTCATGAAATGGAAACAGTCCTAGATCTTCTCCGTAATTCACAATTGAATATCACTCCAGAAATTATGGATGTCATATTTAAGTGTGTGGATTTCATCGAAAAAATGGTTTACAGCATCGAGCAAGGAGGCGATGGAAAAGAAAATGTAACGGACATCCTATTCCAGCTCGCAAAGATTCAAAATCCTTCTGTTTCCTATGACATAGACCTAGTTGACGCCTCTAGTGAGGTGGCCGTTACTGCGGAACTAGTGCTTGATGAGTTTCAAAATTCCTTGATTAACGAAGCAAGGCTGATGGGCAATACCGTATATCAAATCACAGTAACACTTGATGAAAGATGTGTGATGAAATCAGTACGTGCCTACATGGTTTTTCAAATTGCTGAAGAACTTGGTGAGATAATTAAGACCCATCCACCTGTAGAAGAAATAGAAGAAGAAAATTTTGTTAATTCCTTTACCCTTATGCTGTTGTCACAGCGCGACATGAAAGAAATACAAAAACAACTTGCTAATGTCTCAGAAGTAAAAGAAGTCAGCGTAACTGAAAGAATAAATCAAGAATTGGTAGCGGAAAAACCAGCAATAACTGACGTTTCAGAAACTGCTCAAACCACCCAACCTCAAATTAATGAAAATGCGGGTGAAAGCAAGAAAAAACAGCGTTCAAAATCAATTCGGGTAGATATTGAAAAACTAGATCATTTAATGAATTTATTTAGCGAATTAATCATTGATCGTGGAAGACTAGAACAAATTGCCCGGAAGTCAGGGCTTTCCGAACTGACTGAGACGGTAGAGCACATGACTCGTATTTCGACAGATTTACAAGATCTCATTTTAAACATGCGCATGGTTCCCGTGGAACAGGTATTTAATCGATTCCCGCGGATGGTACGAGACCTTGCAAAAGATCTAAATAAGAAAGTTCAATTGGTAGTGGAAGGCGAAGAGACCGAATTAGATCGTACGGTCATTGATGAGATCGGGGATCCGTTGGTCCACCTCCTCAGAAATGCCTTAGATCATGGGCTTGAGTCTACAGAGGAAAGATTAGCCAGCAAAAAACCCGAAGAAGGAAAGATTTTTTTAAAGGCATATCATGGTGGAAACCATGTGTTTATCGAAGTAGTTGATGACGGGAAAGGCATTAACCGTGAAAAAGTCCTGAATAAAGCGATTGAACGGGGTGTGGTAACGGTAGAGGAAGCTAAATCGCTTACAGATCAACAAATTTATGCCTTGATATTCTCTTCTGGATTTAGTACGGCAGAAACAATATCAGATATTTCTGGTCGGGGTGTGGGCCTAGATGTCGTTAAAACCAAAATTGAATCATTGGGTGGTGTAATCAGTATTGATTCGACACCAGGACAAGGATCTATTTTCCACATCCAACTGCCGTTAACCTTATCTATTATTAATTCTATGTTAGTGAAAGTGGAAGAAGAAACATACGCGATTCCATTTAGTTCGATTGTGGAAATTACGATGATAACACCTGAACAAGTATCAACCCTTCATGGACAAAAAGTGATTCAATTCAGAGAACAGGTCGTTCCGTTAATTTATATAAACGAAGTTTTCAATGTTCCACCTGTTGAATCAGAGTTCAAAGAACAAGAGCTTTATATTGTTGTTGTTCGAAAGGGAAATAAGACGGTGGGGTTAGTGGTTGACTCCGTGCTAGGGCAACAAGAGGTAGTATTAAAATCTTTAGGAGGCTTCTTACCTAACCAATTTGCTATTTCAGGTGCGACCATCCTTGGAAACGGAGAAGTGGCGTTAATTATAGATTCCAATCAATTTATTAATTAGAAAGGAAGGTCCTTTTCAATGACAATGTTTAAAATAGTCGCCTTTATATTAGGAGAAGAAGAGTATGGATTAGACATTGATTATGTGCAATCCATCGAACGAATCGATCAAATTACAAGGGTTCCAAATGCACCATCATTTGTAAAAGGTGTTTTCAATCTTCGTGGAAATGTCATTCCTGTTATTGACTTGCAAGGCAAGCTAAACCTTGGACAAGCAAAATACACTGATAAGACACGAGTGATTATCACAAAATTTGAGGACATCGAATTGGGGCTAATTGTTGATCAAACTAGCGATGTTATTGATGTGGCTCCTGAAGCACTTGAAGCTATTTCTTCAAGTGGGTTTGATTCTGACTATTTTGGAGGTATCGCCAAAATCGACGGTCGTTTGATCATACTGTTAAAATTAGCGGAGTTGATGAAGGCGGAGAGTAACTAACAAAATATGCTTGTGAATTAGAGCTACTTGATTTTTTTAAAAGAAAAGGGGGATCGTATGAAGGATCAGATCACGTTACAAGATTTTAAGGCACTCATATTTAAAGTAGGTCAGGAAGAGTATGGGGTACATATTAAACAAGTCGTTTCCATTGAACGAATGCAGGCTATTACTCCCTATCCAAATCGGCCGGCACATGTGATAGGAGTTACAACGATACGAGATGAAGTGATACCTGTTGTCGACGTACGGACAGCGCTGATACGGGAAACAATAAAACCGACCGATGACATGCGAATCATTATTGTACAGACGGATGATAATGCAATTGGACTTGTCGTCGATGCTGCTACAGACGTGTTGGATATTGCTCCGGACACGATTCAACACTCAAACCTAATGGAGGAAAAAGATGTTTCGTACCTATTGGGAATATCTAAACTAGACCAACGATTGATCATTCTCTTAGACATCGAAAAATTACTCGAAGACACAACGAATTTAGATGAATTGAAAGAAATAAAAAATGAGTTATAAATGATAAAAGGTTAGTAGAATAGAAGGAGAAGTTAAATAATGATTAGTAAAGCATCAAGTAAAACAAAAAGGTTATTATCCATGAATGTAAAACTATGGAGTAGCTATTTCATCATCCTATTATTCTTAGCGCTTATTGCTTTTGTTTCAAACAAAAGCATTTCTCTTTTAGGTGATCAGATACATATTACTGGTGAACACCAAGTGTCTAAGTATAAATTATTAGGAAACATAAAAGAAGAGCAAACACGTACACGCCTCTATGTAGTCAAGCACGTATATATGCCAACTGAAGAAGACAAAGCAAAAATTGAGACCCTTATGAATGAAGATGTCAAATTAATAAGAAAGAATATAAGGGAACTGGATAAACAACTAGAAAGTGGTCAAACAAAAAAAGATTTAGCAGAGTTTAGCAAAAACTTTGAAGATTGGCTTGCCATTACTCCATCTTACTTTAAAGATTCTAGAACCAACAATTATGACATTATTAAACCACAGATGGTCATTATGACAGGTCTAGCAGAAAAAACTAACAGTTCATTAAAGAATGTTGAAGTTGGTATCGACAAATACAACGATAATGTTATAAAAAATTCAGAACAAACTGTATCTAATTCGTATTATGAAATTCGTATCGTTGCTATCGTAGCCTTACTATTTAGTATTTTTATTTCATTCTTTATGACTAGAATCATTCGCCGTTCAGTTATAGGAGTTGTAAAAAATGTAGACACCACCACTGTTTCTGTTTCTGAAATTAAAAAATCGATTGATAAAACAGCTATTAGTGCACAAGAATTAGATACATCGATGAACAAAACCAACGATTCTGTAAGCGAACTGGTGGCTTCTATTCAACAGGTAGCAGGGAACACGAATGTAACAGCTTCTGGAGTTGATGAAATCTCCGCAGCCGTAGAACAAATGAGCGCGTCTATTAATTTAGTAGCGGGAAGTGCAAACCATTTAGCTTCATCAGCTGAAGAAACCTCTTCGGCTATTCAAGAAATGATGGCTTCTGTCGAACAAGTCGCTGGTAACGCTGGTAATGTAGGCGCTAGCGTGGAACAAATCTCATTAGCAATTGAATTAATGAGCAAATCCATTGAAGGGGTAAGCAGGAATTCAGTTAGTTTGAATCAAACTGCTGAACAAACTTCCGAAACAGTGGAGGAAATGGTTGTATCCATCAAAAAAGTGGCAGACAGTGCACAAACCGTTAACCAACTTAGCAACTCTGTTAAGAATGATGCCCTTGAGGGAACTGTTTCTTTGAATGAAACATTAAATGGGATGAAAGAAATATCTCAGGTGATAAACCAAGCAAGTGATGTAATGGAGAACTTGGGGAAAAGTTCTGAAGAAATCGGTAGTATTATCGAAGTTATTGATGATATCGCCGATCAAACGAATCTTTTAGCGCTCAATGCAGCGATTGAGGCTGCACGTGCAGGAGAACATGGAAAAGGATTTGCGGTTGTGGCCGAAGAAGTCCGTAAGTTAGCCGAACGTTCAGCGAAAGCAACAAAAGAAATTGCTGTCCTCATCAAAGGGATTCAAAATGAAACGGCTGTTGCTGTTACATCTATCACTGAGGGTGCCGATAAAGTAAAAGTTGGAAATCAATTGGCAGAAAAAACAAATCAAGCAATCAAGAAAATTTCTGAAGGAATTGCCAGGGTAACAGAAGAAATGAACCTCATTGCCAAAGCCACGGAAGAACAAACGCAGAACAGCGAATTCATTACCAAAGCGGTTGAGAACTTTACAGAGCAAACAACAGAAATGACCTATTCTACAAAGGAACAATCAATAACTGCGGAAGAAATTGTTAAAGGAATTACAAATACAAAAAATGAGGTACATCAAATCAGGATATCAACAGCTGAACAAGCGAAAGGCGGTCGTGCCATCGTAGAAGCTATTGAAAATGTCACAACCCAATCTAGCTCTGTGACGAACGCAACGAGAGAACAGGCCCTAACTGCAGAAGAAATCGTTCACAATATTAGTAATATTAAAGAAATGGTTCAACAAATGACCATTGCTACCAATGACCAAGCAAGATATGGTCAAGAAATCGGGTTAGAGGTTGCAAATGTTCAGAAACAAGCAGGAGAGTTAAATACAACCATTGAGACTCAAACAAAAGAAGTGGACGAGGTAGTTCAATCAATCACGGAGGTAAATACACAAATTTTAAAACTTAAGTAAAGTACTTTTAATTGCAGAAACGCTTTCGCAAATTTTCGAAGGCGTTTTTTTATCACTTTTTGATAGAAAATAGATAACAATCAAAAAAATTTGATGAAATATTTAAAAATCATGGTAATATAAGGTATAAATAGGTTTCTATATTGTTATATATGTGGGTATCAAATTTCTTTGATTATTAATCAAACTAGTAATATTTGTGATATGGCTACTGAGGCTATCGAAATGGAGCGGTTAGTAGTTGTAATTCGGACTATTTTGGTGGCTGCGGAAAAAATTATTAGGGTATTGATTGAAGAATTAATATTATCCGTATGAGGAGAGGCTAGAAAATGTGGAGAAAAGGATCAAGCAAAGAATTAAGTGAATGGTTTAGTAGTGTAATCCATAAAATGACAAATAAAGCTCCGAAAAAATTATCTAGGAAAGTGGCCATAAATATGAATATAAAACTATGGGGAAGTTTTATATTCATTCTTTTATTGTTATCATCCATATCGATTGTTTCATATAATAAAATAAACGTTTTAAGCGATGATGTGCTATACATAGGAAAAACTCAAGTACGAGAGATTCAATTAATAGGAGACTTAAAAGAAAAGGTTATTCAGATTCGTCTTAATGCAACCAAGCACGCTTATGAACAAAGTGATGATGATAAAGCAAAATTAGAAAAGGTTGTTAATGAAGACATCGTAATAGTAAGAAAAAAAATAAAAGAAATAGACAAAAAATTATCTTCTGATAAAAATAATCAATTATTTAAAGAGTTCGACAAAGAATTTGAAAATTTCGCTCATGTTATTCCATCTTTTCTAAAAAAGTCAAGTAGCAATGATTATTATACAACACATGGAAGCTTGGGGGTATTAGCCTACCAAGGGGATATGACGATTGATGCACTTGATAAAGTTTCTAAAAATGTTCAAAAGGACACCAATGGGATTATCAATCAAGCCGAAAAGGATTCAACTCGTTCGTTTATTCAAATTATCGTCGTTTCTGTTGTTGCGATACTGTTTAGCATCTTAATTGCATTCTTTATTACCAGACTTATTCGTCTCGCAGTTAATAGAGTTGTAAATAATGTAGATAGCACTACTAAATCGGTTACAGAAATTAAAAAATCGATTGATAAAACCTCTTTTAGTGCACAAGAATTAGGTGCCTCAATGAACAAAGCAAATGATTCCGTAAGTGAACTTGTTGCCTCGATTCAACAGGTAGCAGGGAACACCAATGTAACGGCTTCTGGTGTGGATGAAATCTCAGCTGCAGTGGAACAAATGAGTGCTTCTATTAATTTGG
>NZ_DALZYO010000078.1:0-7161 GCF_031988165.1 Neobacillus sp. | reverse complement strand
CTACTTTGCTCGTAAACTTGCTATATCAGGCGGAAGAAAAATGAAAAACGGTATACTGATTGGAGGAAATATAGAAGAACAAATTATAGGTTCAAATATAGATATTGCATTTATTGTAAGTGGGCTTGATGATAATTTTAATATAGGTCGAATTGAAAGATATATTACCTTAGTTCTTAGTAGTGGAGCTACACCTGTTATACTGTTAAATAAATGTGATCTTTGCAATAACATACCCGATTATATAGAAAAAATAAATACTATTGCAAAAGGGATAGCTGTACATCCCATAAGTGTTTTAAATAATATCAATATGAATATCTTTGATAAATATTTATGCTGTGGTAAGACCGTAGTATTTCTTGGTTCTTCTGGTGTAGGCAAATCAACAATTATTAATTATGTTTTTGGTGCTGAAATACAAAAAACAAATACTATAAGCAGTTCTAATGGTAAAGGCACACACACTACCACAAGTAGCCAGCTTTTACAGCATAGTTCAGGCTGCACAGTTATTGATACTCCAGGTATTAGGGAACTGCAGTTATGGGCTGATGAAGATATACTTTCAGAAAGCTTTCAAGATATCTACGCTTTGGTAGAGCAGTGTAAATATAGAGACTGTAAACATGATAAAGAAGTTGGCTGTGCAGTTAAAGAGGCTATTGAGGATGGAAGATTAAGTATTGAAAGATTTAATAGCTACAAAAGCCAATTGAAAGAACTTAAAACTCTAAAGGATAACAAAAAATCCTATTATAATAACAGAATAAATAAATTTAATAAAAGAAATACGAAAAGAGGTTAAGCTGAATGTTAAAATTAAAATATTTGTTTGATAATGAAGATTTAGCTCATATGATACTTAAGAATTGGGAGTATGATTATGATGACCCTGATCTTTTAAAGTATTATAGAATTTCTGCAAATGCAGTTTATTTGTGTAAGAATCAAGGTAGTCCTTTTTTTCTTAGGTTTACACCTTCCGAGGAAAAAACCAAGGAAAAGATACTTGCTGAACTTGAATTCCTGAGTTATTTGAGAAGTAATGGCTATCCTGCAGTAGAAACTATACTCTCTAAAGCTGGCAATGAACTTGAAGTAGTAGACACACCTTGGGGAACATTCCATGCTGTTGCATTTAAAAAAGCATCTGGTAAACAAGTATCAGAAATGCCTTTGACAAAGGATTTAATCTTCGGTTTAGGTAAAGCTTTAGGAAAATTGCATAAACTAAGCAGTGAATTTAGTCCAGTAAATAATAAACGTAATGACTGGAAAAAAACAGCATGCTGGATGGAAGATGTATTATCAACTTTTCCAGATGAAACTGCTGCTAAAAGTGAGCTATCTATACTTAAAGCTTATTTTTCAAAACTACCAACTACAAAAGAAGACTTTGGGCTTATCCATTATGACTTTGAGCTTGACAACGTATTTTATAATGAAATCACGAAAACCTATAATCCTATAGATTTTGATGATGCGATGTATCATTGGTATGCATTGGATATTGAGCAATCATTAGATAGCATAAAAGAAGATATGCCAGAAGAACAAGTAGAATCTTCGGTAAATAAGTTTATTAAGGGTTACCGCTTAGAGTATGCTATTTCTGATGAAATGCTTAAATTATTGCCTATTTTCAGAAGATATGTTAATTTATATGGATATGTCCGTATACTTCGTTCTGTAGAAGAAAAATGGGACAACGAACCTGATTGGATGATTGATTTGAGAATTAAACTAAAGAATTTATTAGACACTAGAAAAGATACATTTACAGTGCCTATTTAATTAACTTTTGAAGGAGTGTATACGGGATTTTTTAGTTATTTTCCTATTACACTCCTTTGAGGTAATCCCTAAATCTATTAACTTTTTAACATACCATAATTATATATTGAATTAAATTAAGTTTTACCTAAGTCTATCATTGAAAATAACTATGATTATTTACTTGACATATTATCAATTAAATCCATAATCTGTGGACGTTTAAAGCTTGATGCAACTTGAATAAAGTTTACAATTCTATGTGATAGAAATTTATTCTTATGATATACAATAGAAAAGGAACGATTCCATGTACAATCTTCATTTTTCAAAACTACGATACTTCCATCCTTAATCTGTTCTTGGACTAATCTCACCGATAAAACTGCTAAGCAGCCTTGTTCAATCACAGCATTGATCATAGCTGTTGGGCAATTTGCCACCACACTTTCTTTAATTGCAATCCCCTGCTTATTTATGTAATTCTCAAACTGTTCCCTTGTTCCACTCCCTTTTTCTCTCATTGCAAATCGTTGACCATTCAGTGCTTCCACTGTAAAGTAACGATTTGCAGCTAATGGATGATTTTTATCACAGACCAATACTAGATAATCATCAACTACTGGAATACTTATTAAATCATGACTTTTAACAACACCTTCTACTAAGGCGATATCTATGTTAGCTTTTAACAGTTCTTCTTCAATTGCTTGTGTATTATTCACATAAGAATAGATTTCAACAGTATCATCGATACGCTCAAATTCTTTAATAATATCGTTGATTAAGCAGCTTCCTACTGTAATTGTTGAACCAATGCGGAATGCTTGTACCCTTGATGACTCTAACATTTTACTTTCTAATTCATCAAATTGCTGCACAACCTGCTTTGAATAATAGAGTAATTTTTTCCCTTCCTCAGTAATAAACAGTTTCTTAGATAAACGTTCAAATAATAAAAAACCATAATGTTCTTCTAATTCCTTTATTATTTGGCTTACTGTTGGTTGTGATAAATAAAACTTTGCTGCTGCAATGCTCATTTTCCCGCTTTCTGCTACCTCAATAAATACACGTAAATGTTTAATTGTCATGTAATCTCACCCTTCTTCTGATATATACCATATCCGGTTTACATTTTCGACATATATTAACAAAAAAGTTCATCAGCTTTTCCTATGATACTAATAAGATATTACCACTTTCATAATATTAACTCAAATGCTATATTTAGAGTAAAGATATGTTAAATAAATGACAAAGGAAGTGATTCTGTGAAAGTACTTATTGTTGGTGGTGTGGCTGCTGGTACAAAAGTAGCTGCTAAATTAAAAAGAGAAAATCGTGATTTAGAGGTTACCATCTTAGCAAAAAGCAGTGATATTTCATACGCAGGCTGTGGTTTACCATACTATGTTGGAGATTTAATTCATGAACGTTCTGGTCTTATTGTGAACACACCAGAAAGTTTTTCTTCACTTACAGGAGTTAAGGTTTTAACACAAATGGAAGTAACTAAAGTAAATCAAGTAGAAAAATCCATAGATGCTTTAAATTTATCTACGAATGAGGCCTCTACATTTACATATGATAAATTAGTCATTGCTTCCGGTGCAAATCCAATCAAGCCAAGCCTTGATGGTGTGGAGTTAAAAGGTGTTTACTTTATGAGAACTCCAGAAGATGCAATTTCATTAAGAGATTCTGTAGAAGCAGGAGAAATCAAACGAGCTATCGTTGTTGGTGGTGGCTTCATAGGACTTGAAGTTGCTGAAAATTTAGCATTACAAGGAATTAAAGTATCTGTTCTTGATATGGCAGATCACGTACTTCCAGGTTTCGATCCTGAATTTTGTGAGTATGTAGAAAACCATCTTGCTGATCAAGGTATTATGACTTTTACTAACACTCGTCTTGAAGGTATTCTTGGAGAAGAGAAAGTTGAAAAAGTTAAAACACAAAAACGTGCAATGAAATGTGATGCAGTAATTCTTGCAATGGGTATTCGTGCTAATACTGCTTTCTTAGAAGGCACATCAATTGAACTTATGCCTAATAAAACAATTAAGGTAAATGAATATTTACAAACAAATGATAAAGACATCTATGCAGTTGGTGACTGTGCTTGCGTAACAAATTCCATTACAAAAGCCCCTGCTTGGTCTCCTATGGGATCTTCTGCAAATATCGAAGGTCGTGTTGCAGCGAAAAATATTGTTGGTGGCCATTTAAAATATAATGGGGTATTAGGTACCGGCGTTTGTAAATTACCAGAATTAAATGTAGGCCGTACTGGGTTAACTGAACAACAAGCAAAAGATGCTGGTTTTAATGTTGCTTCTGTTGTAACTGTAGTAGACGATAAAGCACACTACTATCCAGGCGCATCATTATTTATCGTAAAAATGATTGCTGATAAAGAAACTAAGAATTTATTAGGGCTTCAAGTACTTGGTAAAGGTGCCGTTGACAAAATGGTTGATATCGCAGTAACAGCTATTACCACCAATGCTTCCTTGGAAGACATTGGGGATATGGACTTAGCTTATGCTCCACCATTCTCTACAGCAATCCATCCATTCTCTCATACAGTGAATATATTACTTAACAAAATCAGTGGAGCATTTTCAACAATTACTCCATTTGAATATAAAACTAACAAGCCAGAAGGGTATCAAGTAATTGATGCTTCAATTACTCCTTCTATTACCAGGGCTCCTTATATTGACCTTACAAAAGTGACAGGCCCTGTAGAAGGCTATGGCTTAGATGACAAATTACTCTTAGTTTGTGCTAAAGGTAAACGTGCGTATCTATTACAAAATCGTTTAAAACATTATGGCTACACAAATACTCTTGTACTTGAAGGTGGTTCTACTTTTTCTGAAGTAGAAATACAATAGAATTATAATATAAATATAATAGAATTATAATAGAAATTTTATATAAATGGAGGAAACAACTATGATGACTCAACTTAAAATAACTGCTGAAGATGAAAAAAGAGTGAAAGGAATGGGCTTTTTAAGGAACAGAGGAACTGATTGCTTCTCTGCTAGAATTATAACTGTAAATGGTAAAATAACTGCTGCTCAAAATAAATGCTTATCAGAAGCAACAGATTTATATGGTAATGGTTTTGTGACTTTCACAACTCGTCTTACAGTTGAATGTCAAGGAATTCACTATGATAACATCGAAAAATTCCAAGAATACATTGCAAAAGAAGGCTTAGTGACTGGTGGTACTGGTTCTAAAGTTCGTCCAGTTGTAAGTTGTAAAGGTAGTACTTGCCAATATGGCTTAATCGATACATTTGGTTTCTCTGAAGAAATTCATGAAAGATTCTACAACGGATATGCAAAGGTTAAATTACCACATAAATTCAAAATAGCAGTAGGTGGATGTCCAAATAACTGTGTAAAACCAGACTTAAATGACATCGGTATTATTGGCCAAAGAATCCCTAACTATGATGAAGATGGTTGTAATGGATGTAAAAAATGTAGTGTTGTAGAAGCATGTCCAATAAAAGTTGCTAAGCTTGAAGATGGTATCTTAGAAATCGATAAAGACCTTTGCAACAACTGCGGACGTTGTGTTGGTAAATGTCACTTCGACTGTATTGAAGATGGTACTACGGGATACAAAATCTACATTGGGGGTAGATGGGGTAAAAGTATTGCTCAGGGAGTTGCACTAAGCAAGGTATTTACAACAAAAGAAGAAGCATTAGACGTAGTAGAAAAATTAATCTTACTTTACAGAGAACAAGGACAAACTGGAGAACGTTTATCTCAAACAATCGAGCGTATCGGCTTTGAAGTAATTGAAAAAGAATTACTTTCAGATGATATTTGGGCACGTAAACAAGAGATTTTAGATTCAAAACTTCACTTAGTTGGCGGCGCTACTTGCTAATTCAAAGCATCTAGATCCATAGCATTAAGGCATGTGAAAATAAATAATAGACCAAAGATTCGAAGTATATTTGTCACGAGACAAGGAGTTAAAATCCTGTCATAGTGGCGCTATGACAGAATTTTAACGACGCAGTATTCGTGACAAATAGGCGAGAAAACTGATCTATTATTTATTTGATAGTGCCTAAAATAAATCAACTGGTTATAAACTTAAAAACCACCTTAAAAGGGTTCTATCCAATGTCATATGAAACCCTTTTAAGGTAGTAATAAAGTTTACTTGCTCACTTTATCCGATGACTACAAGCTCTAATACTCCATCGCACTCTGTGAACGCGATTCGCACCAAATCAGAGATTTGGGCCCTCTGCTTTTCTTCAAAACGGGAGTAAAGAGCGACTACGACCCTGGATAACGATTTCCCCTAAAGGACAACGACTTCTAAGTATCAAAAATACTGATACTTAGAATTCTGTTAGTAAGCTTCAGTGGGAGTAAAAACTCCATCTGAGGCAAAGAACTCTGTTTATAGGAGTGATAAAATGATTAAAGCAATTTATTTTCATAAACTAAAACTATAAATACAACTTTCTCTAGGAGGTATAACACTAGTAGTTTCAATGGCTTAAAGGCACAAGAATATAAGAATATAAAAACATAGAGTAAGATTTAAATACTTTTTTTGTTTTTGACTCTGTTTTAAACCAATGTTGATATAAGAACTAAATAGTAAAGTGGACAAATCAAGTTGTCCACTTTACTATTTAGTTCGTCTAATAATTAATATTTTGAATCAACTTAACTTTGCATTATATTTATTTGAGCAGTATCATTGCACACATTTAAAACTCTTAAATGATAGCTTAGAATTTATATACTAATTGGAACTTTAAGATTGCATTAAATTTCTAAGAAAATCAGCTGTTGATAAAACTTCTTTAATATTTTTTTCATTCTTCATATTTAAATTTGCATATTTCATAATTTTTCTAATGTCAGTTAATGAATTTTCAAATGACTCATTCATCCAATTATATCTTGGAAAAAGCCATACATGAAAGTGGCTTGAACGTTCTTCTTGAATAATAACCACTTCATTGATATCACTAATCTCATTTAAAGCTAATCTAGATTTATATATTAGGTTAGTAAGTTCTGTTACTTCATCTAAAGTTAATTGAGCAATTGATTTTAGATGTTTTTTTGATACTATGACGAGAAAGCCTTTTAGTGGAGTTTCTAAATCTTGCTGTATAAAAAAATTCTCTGTTTTCTTTATAATTCCACCTGGAGGTATAATATTACCTTTACCTATTTCACAAGCGATACATTCAGATTTCCACTCATTATTCATAAAATCTTTCATTATAATTCACTCCTTCATGATATTATACAGTTACGTCTTAAATTACTATTGTTCAATAGTTTATATTTTTATTATACATAACTTATGGATTATAAT
>NZ_DALZYO010000077.1:0-8794 GCF_031988165.1 Neobacillus sp. | reverse complement strand
AAGCCATATCTTTTTTTACGATAACATTGGTATGGTAATTTCGATCTTTATAATTTACTGTTACGAATACTTCAATCATCATTTTTCCCTCCTTTTAAATATCATGTTTTAGTTTTAGTTTTAATTGTAAAGACTAAGCATTTTGCCGTTATTTTTTCATTTTAATTGGCCGCTTTTTGCAATTCGGTGTACAAATAGTTTCGTATCCTCCGCGGCAGAAAACTACGAATCTCGTCCTCGTTATATCCAACTTGTAATCTTTTTTCGTCCAGGATAATTGGCCGGCGTAGCATTTTGGGATGCTCCATTATTAATTGATACAATTCATTAAGCGGAAGAAAGTCAATATTTACGTTTAATTCTTGGAACACCTTCGAATTAGTGGAAATAATCTCGCTAGTTCCCTCTTCTGTCAAGCGAAGAATCGATTTAATTTCATCGACTGTAAGGGGTTGAGATACTATGTTTCTTTCAATATAGTCAATTTGATGCTCTTCCAGCCAAGCTTTTGCTTTTCGACATGAACCACAACTCGGTGTCGTATACACAGTCACCATGGTTTTACACACTCCTAAATGTATTTGGCAAGTATTTTTAAATGTAATAAAAAACCTTACAGTTTCCATACTGTAAATTTAATCGTTACAGTTCGTTTTGTCAATTGTAAAGTTTTGGTTCACGTCCCCAAAAGGCGGGATTCCCCGTCCACATGTAGTCCAGTCCATTTTTCTTATGCTCCAATTTCCGTACCTCTGCTCCATAGTGACTGATTTCCACCTTCAACCAATCATTTTCAATAACAATCATCTTATCTCCCTCATCTCTAGTCTGCATTGTTTCCTTTTATTATACCGAAAGTCTATTGTTTCAAAACAAAACGAACTGTTTTTCATAAACAAGTAATTCCTTTGGAGCACTACCTGGTATCATTTCTAAAAGTAAAGCTCCTACTCTAAAGTAGAAGCTTACTATGAATGTAATATAATTGGTTTGTGAAATGCTCGAAAAGCTCAAAAGCATCTTTATCAGTACACCCTTCATGAACAACCTTTCCAACGGCTTGAGAAATGTAAAGCGTCTGCATGATGTAATAAAAAGTCTGACGGACTTTTTCCGTATAAATACAATCGATGCATCGGTCTTGTCATGGACACATACAACAATTTGATATCCAAATCTACTTTTGAGTATGGTTCTTCCAAGCAAACAATCATAACAGAATCAAACTCCAACCCTTTCGATAAATAGGAAGGTAAGATTACGATATGTCTTTTTTCATATCATGTTTTTCTTTAGGTAAATCCGAATTTATACGGTCTACTTTAGGGAACGCGATGTAAAGTCACCAATATCAACTTGTCTTCTCATCGTTCATGCCCATTCCCCCGATCATTTTTTTGAACACTGGAATTAAAGAAACATTGACTTTCGACTACTGACAGTATTGCAAGTATGGTAAAAGGCTTTTTAGATTGCTCAATTCCCTAGTGAAAGGCCAATCAGTTCAATTCGACTATGGCGATGGCCTGTCCTGCTGACACAGTTCCTTCTGTAGTTACATGGAGTCTTTTCACCTTGTCGGCGAAGTTTGTTATAACGACTGGTGTAATGATTTCAAGGGAATGTTCCTCAAGTAGCTGAAGATCGACGTTGACGAGTGGATCGCCTACTTTTACGCTTTGTCCCTCAGAAACGAAAACGTCATAGCCTTCACCCTTTAGCGTGACGGTTTCCAGACCAATATGAATTAACAGCTCCAGTCCTGATTTTGTTTCGATCCCGAGTGCGTGCTTGGTCGGAAAAATTTGCACAATTTTCCCTTCGACAGGTGATAAAACGCGTCCATCCTTCGGGATGATCCCAAATCCATCACCCATCATTTTTTGTGAAAACACAACGTCAGGAACCTCGGTTATCTCCACTACATCACCATTTACCGGTGCGAAAAGTTCTTCTGAATTGGTAGGCGATTTCTTAAATCTTGAAAACATATTTATTACCTCTTTCTATACCGTTTGATTGGTCATTTCTGATTTATTTTATAGTTCACATAGTTACGGAATAAGGCTTCACTGATTAGAAAGAAAGGCGTAAATGAATTGTCGATGATGCTGTTGCTTAAATGGATTTGCGAGCTGCTCGCGTATAGATTGTGCGGTGTCATGCTTGCCAAACGATTATTTTTCAAGTTCGTGATTGAGATAACGGAAACGCCTTTCGCCACGAACATTTTCAGTGTAGGGAACAGCATTGGTGTATCCCCCGATAACGAATAAATGATAATGAGATCTTTCTCATTAATATCAGCCGATATCATTGCCCATTCTGCTTGAGCAGTAATAACTTGCAAATACCGATACATTGATAAAAACATCCGATGCAGTTCCTTGGCGCAATGGGACTGTGCAGTTCCAGTACCATACACGAAAATCCTCTCGGCTTTATCGATTAATGCGCATATATCCGTCATGTCTTTCGCATGAATATACTTAATGGTTTCGTTGACATCCGTCACTAAAGAATTGACAAAATCCTCGCTCTGTTTGTCGTCTTTGTTTGCTTCGTTTTGCCATTTTAAGAACATCTTAAATTCGCTGTATCCACTAAACCCGATTTTCTGGGTCATTCGAAGAATAGAGGAACGCGAGATGTTGCATCTGCCTGCAAGCTCATTTATGCCGAGCTTATAACAAGTGTCTTGATTATTTAATATATACTTAAGTATATAAAAATCATTTTGATTTAAATGATCATAATACTTGTTCACCAATTCTTCCAGTTTCATGACTCAGGTACTCCTCACTACAATCCTTTTTTACAATGTTAACCGATTTCCATGCATTTTGTTTGTACATTATGCTTTTTCTCAAATATATTTATTATAAAAGAAGGGAAAGTATAAGTAATTATTTTATACTTCCCCACTCTTATTCTTAATTTAATTCCGGCCAATATTCTTTATTGGCTTCAATTAAATCATCCAACAATTCTTTTGCCACTTTGGCACTAGGCACGGTTCTGGATAATGTCATCGCTTGCCACAATTTTTGGTAAGAATGCTCAATCCATGCTTCAACAACTAGTTTTTCAACAGAAACCTGCTGTTCCATCAAGCCTTTTTGGAATTGTGGGATATCTCCCATTACGAGTGGCTCCGGTCCATTTGCTCCTACTAAGCAAGGAATTTCAACCATGGCTGTGTGGTCAAAATTGCGGATTGCCCCGTTATTTTCGACAATCAGCAGCATTCTTTCATACGTGTTGTAAGCAAGGGCACGAGCCAAGTCGACGATATACGTAGCATGCTCATCCACTTCCAGCTCGCTGCCTTCCATTGTTTGATTGCTAACGATTTGCCGGCAGGCGGTAAATACTTGTGTTTCACGACCAGCCATAACTTCATTGGCTCGCGTGAAGTTCTTGTCTGAATGCTCAACTACATAGTCAGGATAATAGTAGTATTTCAAATAGGTGTTCGGCAATGTTTCAGGGTCCAACGCATACAAATCTTTTGCTTTCCGATAGGTAACATCCCAGCTTGGGTCAACGTGCTGGTTATCTGCACTACCTTCAACCGCATATCCATTTTCAGCCACATACTTTTTCAACTGCGGCATTAAATCATTGCCCTCATTATCGCGGATGTCTGTCCACCAGCCAAAATGGTTCAGTCCATAGTAGCGAACATTCATATCTTTTCTGGACTGTAAGCCTAACGCTTCTACAAGCCTAGACTCAATAGCCACTGGCATATCGCAAATATTTAATATTTTCGAATTTGGGCGAAGGCGGCGGGTTGCTTCCGCTACAATCGCAGCCGGATTGGAATAGTTCAGCATCCAGGCATTCGGTGAATATCTTTCCATATAATCGACCAGTTCCAGTACACCCGAAATTGAGCGCATTCCGTAAGCGATACCGCCCGGTCCACACGTTTCTTGTCCAACTACCCCGTGCTGCAGCGGAATTTTCTCGTCCAATTCACGCATTTTATATTTGCCGACACGGATATGGGCCATGACGAAATCGACATCTGTAAACGCGGCTTCTGGATCGGTTGTTGCTAAAAAGTCAATCTCCGGCGCCTTTTCTTTAATAATGATTTCGCAAGCTTTAGCAATAATGTCTTGTCTTTCTGGATCATTATCATAAAATTTTAGTTTGCTGATTGGAAATTTATCTTGATTCTCCAACAGCATCATGACTATTCCCGGTGTATACGTACTTCCTCCACCTGCAATCAATACGGAAAACTTTCTCATGATAAAACCTCCTACTAATTTTTTTGTCCACTTTCTTTTCGTCTAGCCTGTATCGCTTATAATAATTCCTCGAATTCATCACGAACTTGAGGCACGGACAATCCGACAATAACTTGTACCGCTTTGCCTTTTCGAACTACACCATGCGCGCCTGCCGAACGGAATTGTTCATCTGGCTTCATCAACGACGGATCGACAACGGTTACACGCAAGCGTGTCGCGCAATTTGTTACGTCTTCAATGTTGTCGCGGCCGCCTAACATATCTAAGAAATATTCCGCTTTCTCTTTATATTCGCTTCCTTGAGGGACAGGTGTACTTTTTGACTCTCCCTTTTTAGCTTTATAATCAGCTTTGGAATACAATTTCGTTTCTTCGGTTGCCATTTTTTCGCGCCCTGGTGTCGAAATATCCATTTTTAATATCAAAAATCTAAATACGAAGAAATAAAGAACAGTGAAAGCCAATCCAATTAAAATATGTGTGATTACCATGCCGGAGTGGTTCGATAGCATCGGGATCCAGTTATACGTAATATAATCGAGAAGACCGCCGCCCTGATATCCAACCACACCAGCTGCATACATCGCAGTCGACATGAGAGCGGAAAAGATTGAATGGATGAAAAACAATAATGGTGACACAAACAGAAACGTGAATTCAATTGGTTCTGAAATACCAGTCAGCATCGAAGTTAATGCTGCCGGAATCAGTAAACTTGCCGTTATTTTTTTCTTTTCCGGTTTTGCTGTAGCATAAATCGCAAGGGCAATCCCAGCAATCCCAAATACGGTTGTATTTCCATATAGGCCGAATCCCCCTTCTGGGAATAGCGATTTCACAGGCTGGGTAGAGCTGGAAAATTCACTTAAATTGTTCATCCAATGGGCTAAAGTTCCATCTGGCACGACAGCTGGACCGTAATCAAATGGTGTCCAAATAAAATGATGTAGTCCAGTTGGAATCAGAATCCGTTCAAGGAAGGTGAATAATCCGACCCCTAGCGTTCCAGATGAAGCAAGAAATCCTTGCATCGAGTTAATCATGTGTTGAACCATCGGCCATAACCATGAGGTTAAGAATGCCAGCGGCAGCATCAACACAAATCCAATGATGACCACGAGCGCTGATCCTTGAAAAACACCGATTGCGTCAGGCAACTTTTTTTCATAGTACTTGTTGTGAATCCATACTACAATTCCCGCAACTAATAATGCACCGATAATACTCATGTCGAGAGTTTTAATTCCAGCGATAAGTGTTAAACCGCTTGTTCCGCCAACTTCGGCACTCATATCAACGCCAAACTTTTGACCCCACAAATTTAAAATCGCTTCAACAAAGTAATTAAAAGACATATATGTGACAAAAGATGCCATCGCTGCGCGACCATGGGCTTTATTAGCCAACCCGAGAGGCAAGCTGATAGCAAATAGAATCGGCATCTGATTAAACACTGCCCACGACCCTTGTAGCACAATGTTCCACAGGTCATACCATAAACCCGACTCTCCAAAAATGCCACCCATCATATCCGGATTGGTAAAAATCGACGCAAGGCCAATCACAATACCTGCAAACGGCATCAACATAACTGGAACAAGCATCGCTCCACCAAATTTTTGAATTTTACTTAACAACCTTTTCACTCCCCTTCAAATAACAATAGTAACCACATCTTTATTCTTCAAAATAGATCTATCCGGAAGTATCATACCTTATTTATATCACTTTTTTTTCGAAAGATATCTATTCGCCGACACTCTGGTCCCAATCACCATTTCTGTTATTTTTTCTCAAACGTCGGGAATTTTCCCAGGGGATATGTTTTATGTTTCGTAAGAGAAAATGAATTGTCCTAGAATTCCAGGAGTTAGAAACTAAGCACCTGTAGAAGGTAGTTTAATAGAAAAGGACAGGGAGATTTGACATTATCACGACTAGTCGATATCTAAAGGATTCATATAGTGATCTTGCGGATGAGGTGGATACGGTGCCGAAATTTTGAGTATAGGAAGGAAAATTACATATTTTATTTCAACATTTCTTCCTTTATTCGTATCATCTCTCTTAGTTTGAGTCTTTTTTGGGGTAATCTTCTTGAAAATATGCTTAGCGTTGTAAATCCGGAAAACATACGCTAAGCAAAATTCAACAAGTAAATTTATATGTTTTTATACGCTAAGACATTAAACGTGTTTAAAAACTTAATATTTTAGTAAAGTTGTTGAACATTGATTATCAATTTGCTCCTGTTCCCCCTAAATTACTCCACTTATTTGCTACTTTGCGGTCTATGACAGTAACCCTGTGACTAGGCCATTATGGAATGAGTTATTGGATATCTTCAAAAGGAAAAAAACCTTGTAAATCCTTTATCAATAAAGTGTTCACTATGACAGCAATGGCTTTACCCATGAAAGATTCGTTATCAACATTGATTTTTTCCAGCTGTTCAAGGTGATTCTTGTAAAGCTGTCTGTTAGACTCCATCATGTCTTCAAAATACTTTTGGTCGCAGCTACCAACCCTATACAATTAGTGCCAGTCACCTCCCAATTTCCGGATGGCGCCTGGCACTTGTATTAGAAACATTCATTAGAACCTGTCTTATATAAAGTTCATTTTATACTTCGCTTGAAATGATTCTGCTGGTTTAAGCTTATTGATTCCGAATTTCTTTTTCAAGTTCCCAGTTGTATTGTATGTATCAGCAATACCGTACCACGGCTCAATGCAAACGAACGGAGCCATCTTTCCATCTGTGTCCATATATTTCGACCAAACACCAACAAACGGAAATTCTTCGAACATTATTTCTACACCATGATTCGACTTATTCGATGCCAGTGTAATTTGATCGATATTGCTATAAATAAGAGCATCTTGGGCAAATAAGGAGTCAGTCAGTTTAATCTTTGATAAATCATTAGACATTCCTTTCTCATGAATAAGAGAATCCTTTATCTCATATTCCATCACATTTTTATTTGCAGCAGCAATAAAGTGTAAACTGTAGTCCTCAATTGTTTCATTTTCTAAAAGCGGAATCCTAAACGCAGGGTGGGCACCAATTGAAAAATACATCTCTTCCTTGTTTTCATTTATTATTTCCCAACGAACAACGAGTGTGTCCTCATTGAGAATATAACGAATAATCGCTTTAAAATCGTAAGGATAAACATTAATGTAGTGTCCCGCAGACTCAAACATAAATGAAACGTCTGTCGGTGTCTGCTCATCCACCTCAAATACAACGTCACGCAAAAAGCCATGTTGTGACATCTCGTAGGTCTTACCATCGAGTTGATATTGGTCTTCCTTTAAACGTCCAACAATCGGAAATAAAACCGGGGAGACGCGTCCCCAGTAAGCCTTATCCCCAGTCCACATGTAGTCCAGCCCACTTTTCTTATGCTTCACTTTACGTACTTCTGCCCCATTGTTACTGATCTCGACTTTCAACCAATCATTTTCAATTACAATCATCTTATATCCCTCGTCTCTAGTCTGCGTTGTTTACTTTTATTATATCGAAATTTCTTCCCTGCATGATAATCGTGTCTGTATTTTATCAAAAACAAATGCAGGATGAACCTTCCATTTTTAAGCTTTGTTACTATTTCTAACATGTTTTTTCTCTTAAATTAATGAACTTTTTATATAAAAACAACACCATTAGACTCATTTTCAAAATAATAATTTTTATGAGGGTGATGAAAAATCAGAGACGTGACCTTGATTCAAATTTTCAATCATCATTTAGAGAAAAAATATCTGAATCGTTCTGGAATTGCTCATGTAATCGCTTATGTATATTACGCTTTCAAATTAGCAAAAAAAATATAATGATTCTGTTGACTTGGCTTCAAATGCAGCTTAAGACTTCCGCAGATAAATTTAAATCCAAAGAATTTTTGTCGATATTCTTTGGAGATTGGTGCGGTTAGTCCATCAAGAGGATCATTTTCCTTTTTCAACTTTATTTCAGAATTCACTTCAATTTTAGCTGAAATATCCCCGTCGTAGGCTTCACCGAGGTCGTGTACAAATGAAAAACTTATGTCTATACTGAATTGAAAATATTCTTCTAAAACCATGCAAAACATGGTCAATCGCCAAGAATGCTCTGCAATACTCTATTGTATGCCCGCACTTGTCCACGCTGTTCTAGTATTTTGTTTAAACTCTCAAGCTCTTTAATAAAAGAATTGATGGTAGAGAATTCATCCATATTATCTAACTCTTGCAAAATTATAACCTAAATGAATTATTAAAAATAAATAACACTAATCATAAAAAGGGAACTTTTTGCAAGGGATAACCGTCTAAAGATTAATGGGAGGTGCAGGATGAAAAAGTTAATAATGTTTTTTGCTATTATTTCTGCTTTTCTTTTATTAATAGCAGGCTGCAAAATAAAAGGAAAAGGATTAGTATCTTCCCTAAAAATCGTTAATAAAATATCGCATCTTTCCAAAAGACAATTTTTAAAAAGTTCCAATTTGATAAAGCATCATATGTTATGATAA
>NZ_DALZYO010000076.1:0-8929 GCF_031988165.1 Neobacillus sp. | reverse complement strand
GAACTTTACACATCTATTGCCCTTGAATGCCATTATGAACAGCAGGTAGATGTTACTCGACTTTGTGCTGACTTAAAATCGCTTCAACAAAAACAACAAAAACAAGAGTGGGACAAAGCCCTTTCATCTTCATCGATAGGATTTTCTACGTTTGAAGATTAATAATATGAGTGAATATTTTCTCTGTAAGTCAGACGCTTTTTGCCTCTGACTTTTTAGTTAAAGTCGGATTTGGCAGGGTTAGGATCCGTTTTTTACTGGATGGTCCAGCTAATAATCTTTCCTTCATTCAGACTATATCTTTCACTGAGTGCGGCATAATATCGGTGGGTGAACTTCTTGTCTAAGATTCCATAAAAATAAGCAAATGAGTTACGGACATTATTCAATGACTATGATGGCCCACTTTTAGATTACTAGATACAGACATTTTCAATGTAAATGCATAATTTTTTTTCGTATCTTCTAATTAATCTCTACTTTCAAATTGAGTAGGATCAGGAGACATGGGAATAGCATAAGAAATATATAAAGTCATGTCATTTGCTTTTTCCTTCATTTTTGCATTCTTTAAATGAGTAGCTATAGGGAAGGGAAGGGTAATATCCTCAGTGGCATAGTGACCATTATAACCAGAAGGATCTTTGCCTAAGATTAAGTAAATGTCCTTTCCATTATTTTGTATTTTTGAATAAAAGCTTTTATATTCTTTAGGAGAGTCATAGATATTTAGGTTGCTAGGATATGTTTTAAAATCCTTGCAAAAAGAGATAATGTCATATTGACAAGGTGCTTCCGCTAAGAAGATGTTGCCTTTTTTATCAATCAGATAGGCAAACCGGCTTTGATCCATTTGAGGGACCAGTATCTCTCCCTCCCATTTCCGATCCAACTCAATCAACGCTCCCTTTATAGAGGAATGGTAATGTTGGCTAAGGTAAATGTATGCTACCGCAAGTATCAAGACAGGTATACCAAGTTTGACTAAAACTTTTCTCTCCATTATTTTCTTTCTCCCTTGTGAATAGAATTAAATTTGCATCCTAATTTTTCTTTAATCTTTGCTGACATAAGAATTAGGATTAGGAGAAACCGGTGGCATGCATTCAGCCCGCAGTATCACTCCCCTTAGAGTGTCTTTCAATAACTTCTTCATAATACACATTCCTTTTTATTCTAATGGTGTAAAATTACACTATAAGGTAATTATTTCACAGAGTGTTAATATATTCAATAGTTTTTATATAAACCCACAAATAATCTAGATTTTTATCAACAAGATACCCTTTATTTTTATTGTAGTGAAATTGAAGTTATCTCTGTTTAAGAATCGCATTATAGAATTTAGATTTACCGTTCTTTTGGGGAACTGTTTTTTTGTTATATAAGGGAGGGAGTGCTTTAGTTAAATAAGTATTCACAATAAAATTCAACCGTAAAAGCGTCAGTATGTTAAAATTTAGTAAAATCGAAAACGATTTCATTTAATTACTAATGAGGTGATTTGTTGAAATTAGTATATAGGATTATGGCTAATCTTGTAATCGTCGTTGTAATGGTTGTGAGTACCAGGATGGCTGCAAATTATTTCGCTGTTTATACAAACATTGATCCATTGTCAAAGAGTGCTTCGTTACTAACTTTATTGTTTATGCTCTTTACGTTTCTTGGAATTATCATTTGTATTGTGCAAGTGTTTATTTTCCGGAAACAGCAGTAAGTGTTACTTTGGAAATATCAATTTTGCCGACAAGATATTGAGGCAGTAAAAGAATGATTACAGCCATAAGAATGTCCCACTTCTGCCATGTTTTTTACCATCGATTGCCACGGGATTTACCACTAGTTGCCAATGGGATAACGCCAAGAAAGTTCGGATTTACAACGTTAAGGATTTTGAAAGAAAAAAAGCCTAATCCCTCCGTTACTTTTAACGAGGAATTAGGCTTTTAATCTTCAACAATCGCGACCGAAAGTTGAATAATTTTTTCCTATTTTGATGATATAAAGTTGATTATTTTTTTTTATTTAACAATTGTTCATAATCATTTCTTCTACATAAGTTTGTAAATTAGTATATGAGGAGTTTCCTTCTAAGAATTGAAATACCACAGACAAGGGTGAAATAACAATATCCCTCTTTTCAGAATAAAGAACACTTTGTTTTTTTCTACTATCTAACCCATCAACATTGTCAGAATATTTTTTTACTGAATCCATCTCGTACCAGTTAAAGTCCTGGTTTATTTTACGTTTAATCACTTCCCCAATATATGCACCAATTCGAAGCACGAAATTATCCTTGTGCTCATTCAGAAGATTAGTATTCATTAATCTTTTTGAGTACATATCAATAAATCGTATGCTTTCAATAGTGAAATCTAAATTTTTTTTCGTAAGGTTCTCTTTATCCCAAGGATCATCTGAGACATCCTGATACATTAATTTTGCTATACCTTTTAAATTATCTTTTCTTAATGAGGGATTTCTGCTAAATATCAATGGAGAAAAGTTTACATAGATAGAACTCAAAAAGGCACCTATAATAATACTTATATAATTAAATTTACCATATTTTTCATTAAAGCTTCCTTTCTCTAATTCTAAGATGAAGGTAAAGAGAACGAATATTAAAATTAAAACAGTTCTGGGGAATATAAATTTATACTTTCGAGGCTTACCAAGTAATTTGTTATCAAATAATTTGTGATGAAAATTGGTTTTTTTTATGACCAAATCAAAGATGCCATAAAAAATAACAAAGATTATAAAAAACGCAAGAAATTTCATTTTTCCATTCCTCTTCTCAAACTAGCTTTTTCATTGTTATAAACAAACGTATTCTACTATACCCATCATTTTTTGCA
This sequence comes from Neobacillus sp., assembly GCF_031988165.1. NCBI lineage: Bacteria > Bacillati > Bacillota > Bacilli > Caryophanales > Bacillaceae > Neobacillus > Neobacillus sp. Next base: position 6,062 of record NZ_DALZYO010000076.1, on the reverse strand, counting down.
TACGGAAATTTAATCCTTTATCTCATACTCCGGATTTATTTGTGAATATTTGGTGATTAGTGGTGCGATTTTACTTGCGATTTACTGTTTTGCACCTCACAAGGGAAACCATTCCCAGTAGTGCTAAGGATTTTTTGAATTTGAACAAGTATGCGGGTCTATCTTTTTCTCAATACCCCTTTTTTTACAAGATTAATAAGTGTTCCTTTATTCTTGTAGCGATTATAAGCTATTAATCTATTCAAATCTTTAATTGTTAATTTGGCTGGATCGATGGCCAGTATGAATTCATTGTTTACTTTTTCGATTAAGGAGAGGGCGTATTCAATCTGCTTAGCGGTTAAGGTGAAATCATCTTGTGATAAAGCTTGATTTTGGATTTCCTGGTCATGACTTGTAGTTTGTAATGCTGCAGCATGCTCTTTTATCTTTGCATCCACTAATGCCTCTACCTCATCATGGTTGACATATTTGACATCTGGTTGGTTTGATTTTTGGTCCTTTTTAAATAATTTTTCGAGGATTCCTTTAATCACATTATCCACGCCACTTTCTTAGAGTTCTCAATATTTTCTATGAATGTAAAAGATTGCTTCCACTATATTATTAAAATAAAATCGTAGAAAAACAATACTTTTGGAAGAATTTTGTTTAATAGGATCGGATTATTTACAATATATTAGGAAATGTATAAGCCTAATGCACTATTTGTTGTATAATGGAGAAAAATGAAAGTTTTGGAGCGGTTATTATGGCAATTACAATTCCTGAGACAATAAGATCATCTGCCACCGCAGGGGAGAGGTTGTTTTTTCGAACGCTAAAAACCTATTTACCTGATGATTATATTGTGTACTTTGAACCGGAAATTCAAGGGAGAAGACCTGACTTCGTGATTATTGGGCCTGATCTTGGAATAGTAGTCTTGGAAGTAAAGGATTATACCAGAAATACCCTTTTGCAAATAAATCATGACGAATGGCATATTGTGGCTACTTCCGGTGAACAAGCAGTCGTAAAAAGTCCGATAAAACAAGCTAGGGATAATATGTTCCATGTGGTTGATGCACTGAAAAGGGATAAAAATCTGATTCAATTAGACGGCAAATACAAATTTCAATTAAAATTTCCTTACGGCCATGGTGTTGTTTTTACGAGATTGTATTCGAAAGATTTTATTCAAGATGGTCTTTACACCGTCATTGAACCGAATCTATGTTTAACAAGGGATGAAATTGATAGTGAAAAAGATGAGTTTTCAGATGCAATCCTAATGGAAAAGATTATGAATATGTTTGTTGTTCCATATCGATTAAAGGAACCGCTTTCCATCGAAGACATTAATGCCATCCGCTATCATTTGTTTCCAGAAGTTCGAATTAGTGCCGAATTTAAGGCACCGGTTCCGTATCAGGATCAACTGCTCTTATCCTTACATGATATTAAGACGATGGATCTTCATCAGGAGAATTTAGCAAAACAAATTGGTGACAAAAACCGCTTGATTCGTGGTGTTGCAGGGAGTGGCAAAACGATTATTTTGGCTAGCCGGGCGAAGATGTTGTCCAAGCAGAACCCTGATTGGAAGATTCTCATCCTTTGCTATAACATTTCTTTGGCCAATGCGATTCAGCAAATGATCAATCACATGTTGAACGAGCCAGAGGATCTTTTTGATTTTGATCCTAATGCCAAAGCAGTACGAAACCAAAACATTATTGTACGGAATTTTCATGCATGGCTTAAAAATGAATTAAAAATTAGAGAGCAGAACCTATCAGAAATAATTGATAAAATCGAGAAAAAGGAAACCATTCTACCTTCATATGATGCTATTCTGATTGATGAGGGACAGGATTTTGACGCAGATTGGCTTCGGCTTATAAGTCTTCTACTAAACACGGATACACAGTCGCTTTTATTGGTAGAAGATCGAGCGCAGACGATTTATCGGCGCAAACGATCATACCTGCAGGATACTGGTTTAAGTTTTAAAGGCAGGTCAAAGGTGTTGTCCATCAACTACCGTAATACTTCGCAAATCGTGAAATTTGCCTGGGATTTTTACCGCGAGCATTCGATGTTTAAAAATAAAGTCGTTAATCGGGAACTCGAAGGTGACATTATTGCCCCTCAAAGTACAAAACGAAAAGGGCCGGAACCGGGGATTATCAAGGCGGAGAATTTCTTTGAGGAAATGAGATTGGTTGCCAGACAAATGAAAAAGCTGCATGAAGAGCGGAAGGTTCCCTTAGATGAGATGTTACTATTATATCGTGTGAAAAAGACGCATAAATATCCCATTATTGATATCATTCAACGTTCATTGCAGGAGGCGGGCTTACCGTTTTATTGGATTACGGAAAATGATGTCTCCAAGCGTTCCTTTAAAAAGGATGACGGCAAAATCAAGATCAGTACAATTGATAGCAGCAAAGGTCTGGATTTTCAGGCGGTATTTATCGTCAATATTGATTCCATGCCGTTTCCACTTCAAGACGATAAGGAGAGGGAAGTTTCCTTATTTTATATTGGAATGACAAGGGCCAAAGAATATCTTTGCTTGTCATACTCTGGCGTATCAGAATTTACACAGTATTTGGATCAAATCATGCAAAAAAGCCATCAGAAAAAGACTGGAATCGAGAAAATCAATTAATATTATATAGAACATTAAATAGGAATAGGTTGCACCGTTTATACGAAGTATATTGTTATAAAAACATTTTAAAAGAAAAAGAATTAAACTCTTTTGTTCGTTTCTATATCAGTTTCTTCATTTTATTCAGCCTATGTATTCCATAGACAAGCGCATTCCTGCTAAGAATGCGCTTGTCTCGTTCTCATTAATTATGCGTTAATTGTTTTATTTTCTCTTTTTGTTTTGCTGTTTGAAAGATAAATAGTCCACTATAAAGCATAAATGTGCCGATCATTAAAATAATGCCAATATAGACACTCATCATGGTTGGTACCAAATATGCCCCAAGCAAAATGGTGGATTTTGCCAGTAAATCTGCACCGCTAAAGCTAAGCCCTGAAAAGGCAGAATAGGAACCTCGTTTATCCTCTGGCATCATGTTGGCTTTTTCGGCATTGGCAATCGGGGAGTACATCAGTTCCCCAATGGTAGCAATCAGATTGAATACGATTAAGACATACCAGATATTCGCGGATGTAATCGTTATATATCCAACTCCATATAGGAGAAGCCCGGATAACAACACCTTCTTTTTGTCAAAACGATCGGTAAACTTCGTAATCATAAAGGTGAGCAACACAACTAGGAGCATATTTTGAATGTTTAAGATACTTAACATCCTCACACCAGCGATTTCAAAGTGGCCAATAAAAACGGAGTGAAACTCTTTAGACAATCGGACACCGATGTAACTATTGAGTGAAAATTCCGCGGCATAAATACACATACCGCCAATGACAGCCATGACAAATGGTTTGTCCTGAAAGGCGAGTTTATAATTGGCAACTAAATCAATCAAGATGTTTTGATGTTTTTTCTTCAGATGTTTCACGTACGAATCCTGCAGCCAAATTCTATAAACAATAGGTAAACCAACGGATACCATTGTTAGAACTAAGAATAAAGTAAGTTGATGATGCAGGTAAAACAGCCCGCCAATCGCAGTCCCGATTGCCATGGATAAATTATTGAGCCAATAGTCCAGCGAATAAATCGCTTTCCGATTTTCGGCAGTGGTGGAATCGATAATAATTGCCTGCATGGCTGGCCGTCCTAGACTGCTGGATACCATAAATACCATATAGGCGAACGCGAATAGCTTGATCCATTTTTGATCAGGGATTAAACTGAATGTCATGAAAGCGAACATCAACGAACTGCAGGCAGAGGTGATCACCAATATCGTCTTACGGCGAAAGAGGTCAGTCAGGTAGCCCCCAATTAGTGTACTAATAAAGCTGATAAAAACGTTCAACCCTAAGAAAAGCCCTGCCCAAACCGCACCTTTGTGTTCGGCGAAAAACAGGGCCATAAAGGGCATAACGGCACTGGAAATTGCTTTATTGAAAAACGATGTAATAAGGCGCACCCTTAAGTTTTGTGGATAGTCTCTCCATTTCATATTGCCAGCTCCTTCCTATATTTGTATAGTAAAGGAGACGGAAATGATTAAAAATGACCTTTTTTGAAAAAAATGTCCACTTTTAAGGGAGCAAGTAGAATGGATCGATATTTATTAACACTAAGGAACCAGGTAGAATCGGGGAATGTTAAAGTAGAAGAAATTGCCGATCGCTTATACCTCAGTACGAAACAAACACGAAGGAAGCTTCACCAATGGCAGAAGGATGGATGGCTCATTTTTCAGTCAGGGCGTGGAAGGGGGCATACATCGTCCCTGGAATGGCTGAGGGATGTGGAACAAGAATTCGAACTGCAATTTTTACAATTGCTTGAAAAGGGAGCAATTGAGGAGGTAAGCAGGTTATTACTGCTAGATTGGTCTCTGGAAACAAAACAGCGATTAATGACCGCCTTTCAAACAAATTTCGGCTTTCATCAGGAGGAGCAGGACAGACTCATTATTCCGCGCTTTAATCCTTTTTTAACCTTTCATCCTCTAAAAGCTGCGGATACCCACAGTGCGAATCTAATTGCCAATCTATATAATCGTGTTGTCACGTTAAACGCTGATAATTCGGTTACATCAGAGCTTGCGCATTCATGGGAATATAGTGATACTTCTTTGCTTTTATTTTTACGGAAAGATGTTGCGTTTCATGACGGATCGATCATGAAAGCGGAAGATGTGGTCGAATCTTTCTGGCGAATGAAGCGGGATGAACACTACTTCATGCTATGGGAACCGATTACCTCGATTTCAACTCCTGCACCACTTGTAGTCGAGCTGACGTTTCCAGCAGGATGCACCTATGTCCTTCAGCTCCTAAGCCTTTTATCAGCAAGTATTTTTAAAAAATTGAATAGTAAATTGGTAGGAACTGGTGGCTTTTATCTGGCGGAAGAGACAGAAGGGAAAACAGTTCTTGCTGCTTTTAAACAGTATTTTGGGCATCGGCCGCTGCTCGATCGTGTGGATTTCATCCAGGTCCCGCGGGAATTTGAAGTGGTCTATTATGGGGCTCATGAATCTGAACAGGTGGAAACCTTTAAGGTGGAAAGTGATTCAGGTTTTGGAATTGTCGTTATGAATCCCTATCGCGGATCTGATATGGAACGGAAGGAAGTCCGTGATTATATACATATGGTCATCGCCAACCATCGTCATGAGCTTTCAGAGGTCAATTCTAGAATAATGGGGAACCATGAAGGGTGTTTAATCGGGTTGTCTACATCGTATACAATGCCTACTATTCCGAGACCTGTGATGACAAGACCGTTAAGGATGCAATTTGTTAACTATACAAGTGAAACGTCCCATTGGTTAAAAGACAAGCTCGAACAAGCCGGAATTGAGGTTGAAATGATAAAAATCTCCTTCCGAGAAGGAGTATATGATACGAATATCCGTTTAGATGCCGACTTGTTTATTCATGGAGAAATTTTCGAACTGAACCAAACCTTTTATTATTATTTCTTTTTAATCAATAGTTTCTCTCCCCTTCAACTATTAATAAAGCAAGATAAACAACTGAACCAATTCATTAAGGCATATGATTCGATTTCCTTTGAAAACTGGAATGCTCATCATTTGAGGATCGAACAGTATTTACAGAACGAATCGCTCTGCGTGCCATTGTATTATGTAAAACGGCGGATCCCTTTTTCAATCAATCTCATGAATATTGAAATCAAACATTTTGGGTATGTCGACCTAACAAAGCTATGGACCAAGCCACACCTCTAATTTTAGAAAAAATGATTTCTATCATCCAATGATAGAATAAATGAACCTACTGGAATTCTTTCCGCTCTATATAATAACGCTAGGATCAACAAATCCTAGCGTTATTTTTATAAACTAATTTATTCTTTTTGTTCTTCCTTTTGAGCAACACTTTTTGTTCCTAAAAAATGATGAATAGCTTCTATATTTTGATCGAAGTCCACTTCTAAAACG
>NZ_DALZYO010000075.1:0-10341 GCF_031988165.1 Neobacillus sp. | reverse complement strand
AAGCGAGTGCCCGGAGCGGAAATCAACAGGCCAGTTAGCAGGGCCAATCCATTATAAAAAAAAATTGCCGAAAAATATACCCTTTCTCGACAATCTGAGATCATCTTTTTTTAAAAGATGGCCTTTTTTACTTTTCCGTTTTCCGTACTACGAAGAAAATACGCTCTGAATTGGATTGCGGCGGCGAAGGTGCAAAATCAGCACAGATCTCGAGTATGTCAAAACCGGACTCCAGTAACCAAGTGGAATATTGCTGCACTGTATATGTCCGCTGAAAATGGAGTTCATCATAGCGGTCATATTTATCTGTTCGTTCATCCAAAACAAAAAAGCTTAGCTCATGTTCAACACTGTCAGGGAGCTCCCCAGGGAAACTATTCCATATATAGGATATCTGTTCCTCATTCAAAGCGAAGGTTTGATTCATGAAACCATGGGATAGTTTATAGATGGAGTGCACATCAAAAAAGAAAAGCCCTCCACTGCGCAAATGCTGAAAAACAGAAGAAAAAGTATCGATTACTTCTTCTTCTGTCTCCAGATAATTTAATGAATCACAAAAAATGCCGATCACATCAAATTGCCCCTGACCTTCCAAATCCCTCATATTCTGCTGAAAAAAGGGAATTCTCTCACCTTGGGATTCTGCTTTAGCCTGGGCTACTGCGAGCATATCTTCTGAAAAATCCACACCAGTAACCTGAAAGCCTTCTTTAGCAAAACGAACAGAGAGTTCACCTGTCCCGCAAGCTAAATCAAGCAGATGTGGCGCTTCATTAATATTGTATTTTACCAGCATTTCTTTAACAAACTTCACCCACTCACCATAAGGGGCATCCCTCATCAATTCATCATATAGGTAAGCGAATTGCTGATAACTCATGAATTTATCTCACTAAGGACATCTTCTAACGGTGCATCGCCCCATAACCGCTCCAAATTGTAATAGCTTCTTTCCTCACGATGGAAGACGTGGGCAACAACATCGCCTAAATCAATTAATATCCACCTAGCTTCATCGAAGCCCTCGATTCTTTTGACATCGTAGCCGTTTTCCAGTGCTTTTTCTTTCATTTCTCTGGCAATCGCCTGGACTTGTTTATCGGAATTACCATGGCAAATAATAAAATAATCAGCAATTAAGGAAATTCCCTGCATGTTTAGGGCCAGAATGTCTTCCGCCCGTTTGTCGTCCGCCGCTTTTACCGCAATTTTTAGTAATTCTTGATTATCCATTCATCAAGCCTCCAGTTTATTAATAAGGTCATTGTAGGTATAAAATGTATCAGGATACACAGTTTGATTCTTTTTCAGTAAAAATAGAATTGTATTTTGAACCGCTTTAATTAATGCTTGATCCAAGTTTTCTTTGGCCATCTCTCTAACTTCTACGACTCCAGGAAAATGCCTGCCTGGTTCAATATAATCAGCTAAATAGATGATTTTTTCAAGTAAGGTCATCCCTATTCTTCCTGATGTATGGTAACGGATTGCATCCAAAACTTCCTGGTCGGTGATGCCTGCTTCCTTTTCCACTAGATAAGCTCCAACAGGCGCATGCCATAATTCAGCATTAAACTCAAGCAAATCCTGTGGAAATCCCTGGACGACAATGATTTCTCTCATTTCATCCTTTGACCGAAATTTCGCATAGTCATGAAAAATCGCCGCTAGTTCTGCCTTCTGTTCATCTGCACCATATTGTCTAGCCAATGTGATAGCTGTTTCTGTTACACCTAACGTATGCTGATAACGATGCTCCGTTAATTGTTCCTTTACAAGCTTTAAGGCCTCTTCACGTTCCATATAATTGATTCTCCTCGATATATTGGATAACCGAATCAGGCAATAAATAACGAACCGTCTTTCCACTTGTCAATCGATCTCTAATCATACTCGATGACACATCGAAAGTAGGTACGTCCACATAAAGAATAGGATAGTTGGCTTGAAGGCTGTAGGACGGTCTATCAACGCCAATAAATTGAACAAGGTGGACAAGCTCATCAATTTTGTGCCATTTAGGTAAATATTCGATCATATCTGCCCCAATAATAAAGAAAAAATGATAGTCAACATATTCAGCATTAATCATTTTCATGGTATCAACTGTATACGAAGGTCCGTCGCGTTCGAGTTCTATTGGTTGAATCTTAAAAGCTGGATTCCCTTCGATTGCCAGTTTTAACATCTTTAGTCGGTTCTCATCTTTAACCGATTCTGGTTTTTTCTTGTGTGGTGGCTCATGATTCGGCATAAACCAAATTTCATCCAGTTGTAGTTCGGATAGAACTTCATTGGCAATCAAAAGATGTCCGTAATGCGGCGGATCAAACGTTCCGCCCAATATTCCAACTTTTTTCATCCATTCGCCATCCTTTGCTCCATTAGATTAAGGAAGTTTGATTGTTTTTTTCTCGACTGACTCCTTATAAAGGACAATCGTGTTGCCAATAATTTGAACGATTTCAGCGCCAGCACCATCTGCTAACTGCTCGGCGACTACTGTTTTATCTTCCTCACAATTTTGTAAAATACTTACTTTAAATAGTTCTCTTGCTTCAAGTGCATCGGCTATTTGTTTAATCATATTCTCGTTTACGCCGCCTTTTCCTACTTGAAAAATAGGATCTAAGTGATGAGCTTTTGAGCGTAAAAATCCTTTTTGTTTGCCTGTTAACATTATTTTCCTCCTAGTTGTCCTAACACATTTTCTCTCATTCTTTCTACATCAGGGAAAATACCTGTCCATTTTTCAAAAGCAAGTGCTCCCTGATACACAAACATATCTAGTCCGTTTTGAATCCTTGCACCTTTTTTACTTGCATCATGTAAAAATTGCGTTTCAAACGGATTATAAATTATATCACAAACCATTGTCTGTTTACTTAAATTGTCCAAATAAATGGGTTGTTCAGCGATTTTCGGGGACATACCAATCATCGTCGTTTGAATAATAAGATCGTAATCCGCTAATTTTTTTTCTGCCTCGGCTAAGGACAAAGCACTTGATGAAATAGAATAGGGACAATCTTTAATAAGACTCCAAGCTTTTTCGATGGTACGGTTAGCAATATCCACAGCTTGTGGCTCTTCCTTGGCTAAAGTAAAATAAATCGCTCTAGCCGCCCCACCTGCCCCAAGCACTAATACCTTTTTCCCTTTTATTACTGGTAAATAAGCATGTAATCCCTTTAAAAAACCCGGACCATCGGTATTGTAGCCAATCAGGCATCCATCTTCATTAACAACAGTATTAACGGCGCCAATACTGGCGGCTAATTCATCTACCCCATCAAGAAAAGGAATGATGTTGCTTTTATGAGGGATCGTGACATTAAATCCACCTGCCCCAAGCGCCTTTAAACCTTTGACGGCATCCAGTAAATCCTCTTTCTGCACTTGGAAAGGGAGATAGTGGGCGTCAATGTTAAAAAAAGAAAATAAATCATTGTGCATGACCGGGGACATAGAATGCCCGATTGGATTTCCTAGGACAGCGAATAGCTTCTTCATTTGTTCTCCCCACCAGTAACAAAATATTCGATTATATTAATGATTTTCGAATTAACGTTTGGACACCTTTTGGAACGTAAGCAATCACTTTTGCCCCCGGCTCATTTACCGTTATCCATCCAAGACCAGAAAAAACAATATCCGTCTTCGCTTCTTTTATGAAAAATTCTTGTTTCACAAGCTCTGGAAACGAGTTTAATTGTTCCTGCCGAGGCGGTGTCAGCATTTCCCCGACATGCTTTTCATACAGGTCTGTTGCATTTTCTATTTTCGTTCTATGAATATTGATTTCATTGGAAACATAACAAACAAATGATCTTCTACCGCCGCTTACATAGTCAAATCTGGCTAGGCCCCCAAAGAATAAAGTTTGTCCTTCATTTAATTGAAACACCTTCGGCTTTATTTCTTTTTTAGGTGTGATAATTTTCAAATCTCTCTTATCAATAAAGTGCGCCATCTGATGATGATTAATAATCCCTGGTGAGTCAATTAATGACCTATCATCATCTAGCGGGATTTTAATAATATCCAGCGTCGTCCCTGGAAAATGGGAGGTCGTAATAACATCTTCTTCCCCTGTCACTTCCTTAATGATTCTATTAATAAAAGTAGATTTCCCAACATTCGTGCAGCCTACGACGTACACGTCTTTCCCGTTCCGAATTTCATCAATGGCTGCCGCTGTTTCTTTCACATTTAAACCTCTAGCTGCACTGACAAGGAACACTTCTTCAGGTCTTAGCCCCAGTTCCTTTGCTTCATGCTTCATCCAGTTAATCAATTTGTTATGCTTGATAGATTTTGGCAATAAATCAACCTTATTTCCAACAAGTAAGACTTTGTTATTGCCAACAAAGCGGTGCAACCCAGGAAGCCAACTGCCATTAAAATCAAAGATGTCAACAATCATCACTACAAGGGCATCTGTCCTGCCGATTTCATTTAATATTTTCAAAAAGTCATCGTCCGTTAAACTAACATCTTGAACCTCGTTGTAATGCTTGAGACGAAAACATCTTTGACAAATAATCATTTCCTTTTCCAATGCTGAAGCTGGTGCATAGCCTATTTCCTCCGGGTTTACCGTTTGAACTTGAACACCGCAGCCCATGCAAATATATTGTTGTTCACTCACTGATTAGTCCTCCCACTGAAGCATGCCTTTTTTTCGGAACCAATTTAGAATTCTTCGTTCCGCGAAGCGATTAAATTTTGTCCAAAAACCGTCTGTTTGCGCAACCGGCACAACAAGGATCGTATGAAATCCGCTACGGTTTCCGCCAAGTACATCAGTTAATAATTGGTCCCCGATAACCACGGCATCTTCTTTTTTAATGCCCATTTGAGAAATTGCTCTGTGAAAGGCAGGTCCCATCGGCTTCCGTGCCCGAAAAATAAACGGGATATCGAGCGGGTCAGAAAAAGCCTTTACTCGTTCTTCATTATTATTTGAAACAATCGTAACGAGGATATTTTGTTTTTTTATTTCGTCAAACCATTTTATCAATTGTGGAGTGGCAGTTGGGCGATCCCATTCCACTAATGTATTATCCAAATCCGTAATAATTCCTTTAACTCCTCTTGATTTTAACTCTTCAGGAGATATATCCAGAATGCTTTTCACATGTTCATTCGGTAAAAATTGTTTTAACACTAAGCTTACACCTCATTATAATTCTAAATATGAGCACTAAATTTATCTTTAGCACCTATCTTCACTTGTACCATCATAACCAATTTTAACCTTTGATTCAAAGAATTAATGCTTACATCTTATTGTTTATCAAATTTAGGAAAGACATGATTCAAATACTTCCTCTGATTTTAAAAAATAACCTATTTTCAATTAATATAACTTTTTTTTAATCAAAAAAAATATTTTTCGACAAATCTCTACTTTTCCCATTCCTGTGGATAACGTTATTAACATTTTACCTATTGTATCTTTTAAATTTTGTGACTTTATAAACAAATTATTCACAAGTTATCCACAAATAATCGTGGATAACTTGAGTGATTGTTCAAAAGGAATAAATTTGGTAGATTTAGGGTACACCAATTGAACGTACTATTTTATGTTTGCATGACAGCCAATAGAACCATTTATTTTTAATCGGAGGTGGATTCTGACGTGCGGAAACTGTCAGATGAATTATTAATTGAATCATATTTTAAAGCAAGAGAACTAAACTTAAGTCCGGATTTTATTGGGCTCATTGAGTCCGAAATTAACCGACGTTCCTTGGTCAATAAAATTAAATTGTCTTGCTAATTTTTCCATACTGCCCTATAGTGGGCTTTTCTTTTTGTCTATCTAACATGGCGCGAAAAAACACCATGCCAGCTTTAATGTTTATCTACTTTTTCAATATCCCGATTTTTTCTCCGACCTTAATTTCTTTAGGTGTGTTTATTGTGGCATCAATTTGAAAAATATCCTTTTCAAATAATAAGACAACAGTCGATCCAAAACTAAAATAGGCCATCTCTCTGCCCTTTTCTAATTCTGTCCCCTTATGTGTGGTTTCAATTGAATTTACGAACATGGCTCCAACCTTTACTATTGCGACATGCCCATATTCCGTTTGGACCTCCGTCATGACTCTATAATTCTTTGACAGCGTTCGAACCCCATATTTTAGCCCCCATTTATTCACCGGGTATGACTTCTTCCCAAGTGTCCACTGCTTAGTGACGATTCCATCCACTGGACTATGAATTCGGTGGTAATGGCTAGGGCTTAAATAAAGAATCATATATGTACCATTTAAATATTTTGTTAACAGCTCACGATTCCCGAGCATCTCTTCAATTGAATACGTCTTTTCCTTTACGATAATTTCACTTGTTTCCCTTATCAGACCAATATCCTCGATGACCGCATCAACAGGACTGACAACAGAATCATAATTTTTATCGATTTCGCGCGCGTCCTTTTTCAGCGTCCTTATAAATAAATCATGAAGAGTAGGAAATTCAGATAAGCTTTTCTCCATTTCTTCTTGATTCAAATGATAGATTTTGGCGAAGGACGGGACGACGAAACGACTAACCCGGGCACGGGCAAACCGCTTTAAAATGCTGGATGTCCACCTTCCATTCGTTAACTCAATTAATAGGCGATAAAAAGTTTGTAACATTGAACTACCCCCAAAAAGTGTAAAAATACTCTTTACGAATTGACATATAAGGCTTAGAATTAAATAATATAAAATAAGGAAAATTATTCCCTTCTAGCATAAAAAAGGAGTGGTGTGGAGAATGTTTTTATTGAACGTACTCGATCAGACAATTAAAAAACTTAAATCTCAAACAGCTAATGTTATTACTTTATTGAATTTATCATTAGGCGGATTCGCAATTGTATTCGGACTTCATGGCAATTTAAGACTAAGCTTACTGCTCATTTTTATAGCAGCCTTAGCGGATCGCTTTGACGGCATGATTGCACGAAAATTTAATATTGAATCAGAGTTGGGGAAACAATTGGATTCCATGAGTGATATTATATCATTTGGAGTGGCACCTGCACTATTACTATATCAAGGAATTTTAAATGAATTTGGCGGGCCTGGTTCATTTTTCACTGTATTCTACATTGGCTGTGGTGCATTCAGATTAGCGCGGTTCAACATTACCGAAAGCAATGGATATTTTACCGGTCTACCCATTACAGCTGCAGGATGCTTAGCCACATTAAGCTTTTTGGCTATACCCTACGTTCCTTCCCAAACGTTCTTATTCATTATCATCATTCTATCATTCCTAATGGTTAGTTCCTTTAAACTCAGAAAAGTATAATTTATTCAGAAAAAACGACCAATCTATGCGGTATGCAGGTGGTCTTTTTTTTGCATCCAAATCGGAAATGGAGTTAAACGCCACCATTTATTATGGAAATGCATTCATTCATAGCACCAGACTAACCTAATTAAGGCGGTCTGATCAGAGCTGTACTTCACTTCATTCGGCGTGAATAAATGAATATTTTTCAATCAGATTGGATATAGTGATGTATTTATGAAGTTTCTCCCCTTTGCCAAAACACGAAAATTAAATTTTCTGGACAGACACAATTTCCCATTTTCTTCATAGGAATGATTAATAGGCGATAGTCCAAAACAAGACGGGGGTGGCTTTATATGTCTGGAATCTTAACAGCTCTCGGTTATTTAGTGAAAGAATTTCTTTTCCTTGTTTCCTATGTAAAGAATAATGCCTTTCCGCAACCCCTATCTGCTGCAGAAGAAAGAAAGTACTTACGGTTAATGGCAGAAGGGGATTCACACGCGCGTAATATGTTAATTGAACACAATTTACGACTTGTTGCACATATCGTGAAAAAATTTGAAAATACCGGCGAGGATTCCGAGGATTTAATCTCGATTGGAACAATTGGTTTAATCAAGGCCATTGAGAGCTACTCAGAGGGTAAAGGAACAAAGCTCGCCACCTATGCCGCTCGCTGTATAGAAAATGAAATCCTCATGCATCTTCGGGCACTCAAAAAGACAAAAAAGGATGTTTCCTTGCATGACCCGATTGGTCAGGATAAGGAGGGAAATGAAATTTCTTTGATTGATGTGCTTAAATCAGAATCTGAGGATGTCATTGATACCATCCAGCTTAACATGGAGCTTGAGAAAATAAAAAAATATATAGAAGTTTTGGATAATCGGGAAAAAGAAGTCATCATTGGTCGCTTTGGCCTAGATTTGCAAAAGGAAAAAACACAGCGGGAAATTGCCAAAGAATTAGGGATTTCACGGAGCTATGTTTCAAGAATTGAGAAACGGGCCCTGATGAAAATGTTCCACGAATTTTATCGTGCCGAGAAGGAACGGAAGAAAAAAAATTAACATTTTGACGAAAAAAAAGAGATGAAAGATTATTAACGGGTTCCGTTACCTATCGCAAACATTAAAAATGATAATTAAAATGAGTGTCAAATTGTATATGAATTTGACACTCATTTTTTATTGGTATATAGCGATTTACACGGAACTTACTCTAAAAAATCATATAGGGAAATGGACATCAATTTGTAAGGGTACACTGGCTGTTGTACCCCTACAATATTGGTTACATTTTGGTATACAAATCGTCTTAAAAAATGAATGGACTGGAAATTGAGCCTGAAATACTATTGGGTATTTATGTTAAAATAAAGTAAAAATTGTAAAATAATGTACAAGTGCGATACTTCTATAAGAATATCGCTTTCTTATAGGACTAAAAGAGCTTAAAAATGAAATAAATTAACTTAATTTTTTAATAAAGTGAAACTTTTGAAAACTGTATCTCGTTGTAGCTATAGAAAATTAAGGTGGTGAGCAAATGGCAAAAGAAAATACGGAAAATAATCATTTTACCAAAAATAATCAAGATGAATGGTTGGAAATAATAATGAGTGAATATGGAGAACGATTAAAGAAATTAGCGTTTAGTTACTTAAAGGATTGGGGCTTGGCACAAGATGTTGTCCAAGAAGTTTTTGTTACTTGTTATAACCAATATTATAAAGCATCTGAAATACACTATTTCAAACCTTGGATTTATCGTATCACCATTAATCGCTGTAAAGATATGCTAAAAAGCTCATTTCTAAAAAGATACTATTTTAACAATAACTTACTCAAACACTTTATTAATAAGGATTTGTCTCCAGAAATGAGGTTGGTGTTGAAAAGCGAAAAAGAAAAGCTTTCTCAAACAGTCCTCTCCTTGCCAGTAAAATATCGAGAAGTAATTATCTTTTTCTATTATGAAGAGATGACTATTACCGAAATTGCTGAACTTTTAGCCATTAATGAAAATACAGTAAAAACAAGATTAAAGAGGGGTCGGATATTGGTAAAAAAACTATTAGGTGGAAGTGAACTTTATGGAAGAACAATTGAGTAACCTTAAAAGAGCAATGGATGATACTGTATATAAGGGAAACCATTTTTCGGAAGAACATATGGTGAAAATAAGAAGTACCATAAAGCATCCGCATAAGAAAAACAGATTAGAGTGGTTTCCTAAGCTCTTAACGGTGACATTATTCATAGGCTGCATAATATTTATTACAGATATAACAAAAAAGAACATAAATTCCTCTGATAAACCATCACAATTAGAACAAAGAAATGGAACCAAAACAGAAGAACAAAGGAATAATGAAGATAACTGGGTGCATAAGACAGCAATAAAAAAAGTTCTTGAGCATCAGTTTACTGGTCCAGATGAGGAGTTTATGGAGCTGAATAAAAAAGAAGATATCCAAGAGTTAGGTAAGTATTATGCAAAGGTATACGGACCTTACTTTACAGAATCTGGGTTCATTTCCTTCATAGGTGCATTTGGTACTGGATACCCATCTTCAGCTTACTATAATGGCTATAAGTTAAGTCTTAAGAATATCACGATTGAGCAATGGGAGAATACTTCATATCGTTATACCTTCATAGCAACGGTCGGTTGTCAGAAAAATGGAGATGAAGAAAAAACTGCAAGTGTAGAAGGGGAAGTCCTTTTTTCTACAAAAGAAAAAGGGAAAATCCAGGGATTTCGATACGTGGAATCACAATTATCGGATATTTTGAGAACGAGCAATTGAACAATGACTTCGTTTTTCACTAACAGGTGCTTTAGTAAAACAACAATTGGACTGCTGTTTCGGCAAACTACTATGAAAGTAAGTTTCTTCAAGAAAGAAAAATGACAATACTTAAAAAGACCCTGCTCAATCGTTAAAAAAAGAGGAGAGCGATAATTAAAAAAGTCTATGGATTACTGTTGACTGGCTTAAGGTCAGTATCAGTATTGACACTTCCTAAC
>NZ_DALZYO010000074.1:0-10604 GCF_031988165.1 Neobacillus sp. | reverse complement strand
CCTTTCGACTCTTTTTTCTTCTTTTCTTTCATGTTCTTTTTGTGTGGTCCCATTTTCTTTCACCTCCAACTAGAACGTTTGTTCTATATTTTTATTATACTAGTTTCTATTAGTAATTGGAAGTAAAAAACATGGCTTATATCCCCTTTTCTGAAGAAAGGGGTTTTACGCCACTTTTTTGATAAAAAAAGGATCGCCGTAGCAATCCCCTTTCTTCAACTCTTGCACCCTTTACCTTAATAAGAATCGAACTGTTACTTAGAGGGCCTTGCCCGAATTAAATAGATGATATCTGACCAATAACGTTCGATATGATCGACCTGAAGATTAGATTTTCCAATTATT
Source organism: Neobacillus sp. (assembly GCF_031988165.1). Lineage (NCBI taxonomy): Bacteria > Bacillati > Bacillota > Bacilli > Caryophanales > Bacillaceae > Neobacillus > Neobacillus sp. The sequence goes on along the minus strand of NZ_DALZYO010000074.1, from coordinate 10,259 downwards.
TTATCGATATTTCTGTTACAATGACACCCAGATATTTTAGTATATAGTGGGTCAATCATTTTTTGAGTAAATGATAGTAATGGATTAGAGCTCAGACCATGTTCCATTAACAATATGATCCCATCCTTACGGCACCAACTATTAAATTTACTTAATGTTACAATTGGGTCAGGATAACTGCAAAGTGAAAGGGTTGATACGATGCAATCAAAAGAGTTGTGTTCTAATATCAAGTCATCAATATCTTCCTGTATAAATTCTGCTTTCACTTGAAAAATTGATGCTGCTCTTTTGGCACTCTTAATCATCTCTGAGCTAAAATCAACTCCTGTTACCTCAACATTATTCCTATCATAGTAAGGAAAGTTCGCTCCAGCTCCAACTCCGACCTCTAAGACTTTTCCGTATGCGTTTTTTATTATTTTATTTCTCAATCCAGCAAGCTTTTGATTAGCACGGTTATTTTCATACATTTTTACCTGTTTATCATATTTTTTAATTAGCTTTTCTTTTTCCATTTGCTCACTTCCTGAAAGATTAATTAGACTTGAAATAAGTATTTTATTCATTTTGGGCTTTACCATGGACATTAGATAATTTCATTATTATTCATAAGGTAATGGAATTGTTATTCAACTAAACCTTCTTCTTTAGTTAATAAAAAGGGGACTATCCTTTCTTGAAGGAAAGCCCTCGTTAGCTGAATTATAAATAGACATTAAGAGGGTAATTCGTAGTCCTTGAGTAAGGGTGCAATTGTTTCTATTGTTAATTTTACTATGGATAAAAAACTTTGGGATTATTTGTAGGAATAAATATACTAAATATTTGTTAAAGTAAAAAGGCATCGGTTCAAAACCGATGCTTTTTTGAGAGTTAAATTTAGTGTTAGTTTTGTAGATTTTTAAGTTTTTGTCCCCTGAAAGAGAACCCGTTAATTACCTTGCCAATCTTTTCTTTTTGTTTTTACGAGTCACACAATAACTATATTGTTAACTAAACTTCATTAAAGAGCGAAGTATTGGCGTATAACGATGAGGCTCCGCCAGAGTGCACGAATAGGATGTTATCGTCAGGCTTAAAGGTGGCTTTTTGGATTAAATCAATGAGTCCCGCTGCTGCTTTACCTGTATATACTGGATCCAGCAAAATCCCTTCTGTTCTTGCCATTAGCTTGACAGCTTCCACCATTTCAGGAGTAGGTAAAGCGTAACCTGGTCCGACATACTCATCAAAACACGTTACAGCCTCACGTGGGATTGAATTTGGAATGCCAATGTGTGCAGATGTTTCTTTAACCAGCTGAAAAACTTTCTCTTCTTGTTCCGCTTTTCCTCTGCTTACGTTTATTCCGATTACCGGTATTTTGCTTTGATTTCCATAAAAGCCTGTAACCAAGCCTGCATGCATTCCCCCGCTGCCGCTTACACATACGACCGCATTTATATTGACTCCTTGATCAAAGGACTGTGCCACAATCTCTTGAGCACAAGCAGCATATCCCGTTGCGCCAATGACATTTGATCCCCCAACCGGAATGATATAAGGTTTAGATCCTTCATCCGTAACTTCTTTAGCTACTTTCTCCATTTCCTTCATCAAGTCCGTCCCATTAGGCACGATCTTGACTTTTTCAGCACCCAGTAAATGATACAGAAAATAGTTACCATTAAAATCTGGTTCAGAATTTGTTAGACCTTCTTCTAATACAAGAATACACTTCATTTTCTCTTTAACGGCAGCGGCCAGTGTTAAGCGGCAATGATTTGATTGAATGCCTCCACATGTAATTAACGTATCCGCTCCTTTGTCTATTGCATCGGCAACAAGGAACTCTAGTTTTCTTGTTTTATTTCCACCAGCCGTCAGCCCAAGTAAATCATCTCGTTTAATATAAATGGAAGGGCCCCCAAGAACTTCAGAAAAATGATGTAATTTCTCAATGGGAGTATATGTTGGTGTATATCGCTGTCTAGGGAATTGTGCTAAATTCATATTCATTCTCCTCCTGTATTCTCTGTTTAAGACTAGCCTAATAAGAAAAGAGAATATCACTCTGACGTTCTCTTTTCAATAATTATGATTAAATCATAGCAAACGCTTCGATTTCAATCAAAGCATCTTTAGGTAAACGAGCGAAGCTTAGGAGGAAGAATAATTGCAAGAAGAACAAGAAGTTATCGTCACTGATAAGCCACTTGTTCTTCTTTTTCTTTTCTCTTAGCTTGGAACAAAATCCTTCTTCAATTATCCCATTTAGTTGAAGAAGAAAAAGATGGGATCTCTGTGGAATCCCATCTTGAAGTAAAGCTCCCCGGTAGTTGCATTGGAAAAAGGTTTGATTAACACCTTTTCAAGTGAATTATGTGACGTTTATTTAAACTTTATTACTAAAAAAAGAGCATGTTAGTTATTTTTATTACCAGAACCGAAACCAATTACATATCCATCTAAGTCTCGAATTGAAAATTCTTTCCAAACACCCCAGTCAAACTCAGTTAAATTTGGTTCAGAGACGATAATTGCACCATTTGTTTTCAATTCATCAAATAATGCATCAAGCTCAGTGTGATTATTTACATATGCATAAGTATTCCAAGTACCTTTGTTAGGTCTAACATCATTTAAATCTTTTGCTTGTATTAATTTAAATCCTAAACCAAAATCATCTCGTATTGCCCAATGTTCGTTTACTTCACAACCCAATACGTCTTCATAATACTTTTTAGATTTCTCAAGTTCTGATACCAATAGTACTGTTAGAGAATTTTCAATTTTCGCTTTAATTTTTTCTATCATTTAGTAATCGCTCCTATTAATATTTATTCTGTAAAATAAATAAATTCAACACAATTTTATTAAATCCTTCTTCAACTGACCGTTACTTGAATATGAAAAAGCCACTTGGATCGGCAGCTGGTCTTCAACATAAGCACCCATTAGTTAAACAAGTAGGACCTTAACCTGTTAGCAAGAATTCCTAATTGTTGCATTAAAACTTGCTTTGGAGTTGTTAAATATTCCAAAATAAAGAGGGAAAAGTTTCCCTTCAGGTTTTTTTGGTAAATTCCCGATATTCTGTAAAGATTTAATATTGTGTTCTAAGCAAAAATTAACACCCTCAAGGGATTTATTGTTGCAATTTTCTTCTTTACACAGTTGATTTAATTTACTAAAGGTATTTTCTTTTATATACCGTTCCTTAAGTGCTAAACAAATTAATATTTTTTCTCTACAAAGAATAGATTTACCTTCAATGGGGGGGCGACAGGCATCAGAATCAAAAAAGCTTACCTCCAAACCAACCTAAATTCTCAACACGCACATATCTACCTCCTATATTTTCCCTACTATGTTAAACAGATTGTTTCATATAAAATAAGTGTAGGAATATTCATACAAAATAATTCCCATTTTACAAGAGGTATAGCGAATGAAAATATATGTGACATTGAAGAGTATAGCTAAGAGAAAAGCGTTTCTAGAAAAGGTAGAATTTCAGTTAACAAAGCAACCAGAGACGATCGGTGAGCTTATATCCGAGCTTGTTTCCATTAATGTCCGTGCGTTTAATGAAAGGCAGGAAGATATTCCATTTGGACAATTTTTCACAAAAGAAGAAATGATACAAAGTGGTGCTGCTGGCAAAGTAGATTTTGCTGTGGTCTACAACGAGCATAAAGCCAATGAAGAAGATGCCATTAAAACAGCTATTCAAGCGTTTCAAGATGGTTTTTTCAAAGTATTTATCAAAGATGTGGAACAAGGTGTAGAGAGTCCATCTATTCAATTAAACGATGGGGATCACCTTGTTTTTATCAAACTAACAATGTTAGCAGGGCGAATGTGGTAGGTTAGGGGGATTATGACATGGTACATGACAAAGAGACCTATTATAAAGGTCTATTTGAAAAAGCAGAAAAGGTATTAACAGGAAAAGAGTTAGAGATTGCCCAACACATTATCAAGCAAGCCAGATTAGATTATTATGATCGAAAAGATAATCAAAAGGAGCTTTACCATTTAGTAGAGCAGATGAGTCAGGATAGAACCTTATCCTTCATGCCTCTTGTCAAAGTGGTCAAGAAATGGCTCGGAGAGGAAATCGGAGCTCTATTTCAATATATCGCGAAAACGACGACAGACTATCCATATAGTGTGGGCTACTACCGCAGACCTTTTCGAACGTCCAATTTAAGATGGCATTTTCATGTGGTGATCAAAAAGTTATTTAGCATTCTTGAATTAACTCGTGAATCATTTACTATTAACGATTATTTATCCCATGTATTTGAGGTAGATTATACCAACAACTATATTATTAGCGACTACATCGCGTTTGAATTGGACCGAGGCAATGAGAGAGTTTTTAAAGCATTAAAGGAAATGATTTACGGTGAAAACAATACCGCTCTCCTGAACAAATGGGTGATTGAAGGCATTCTTCATAGCCATCAACCTAAAGCGTTTGAAATGTTAGGGGAGTTATTATTAGCCGCTCGCCTTCAAGAAGGCCTTCGACAAAGTATTGTCGAGAGTATGGATGAAGGGACATTAGAGGGAACCCTTTATCTATTGAATATTATTATTGAGCATGATTTAATCCGTTACAGTTCTGTCATAAGAGCACTTGACGTTTGGACTGGTTTAAATTTAGAAGCGGCCAATAAGCGGGTAGCAAAGCAATGTATCGACTATGTTTATCAAGCCCTGACGGATTCACAAGCTCGCGAGCAGTGGCTTACTAGTAATGATGTCAACCAATTGTATATCAGTCTATGGGCAACCGCGGTTTATGAAGAAAATGATGTGGAGGAGAAAATCTACCATTTAATGGCGCATGGGGCTCTCTATCAGAAAATTGTCGCGATGGCCTTTTTATCACAAAGTCAAAATGAAGGCTTGAAATATGACATTGCTCATAAATATTTAGATGAAACCGATCATGAGCTTCAATATTATATTATTTCAAACCTTGGCTATCTATTTTCTTATGGCATTGATTATTATAGCGGAACGCATGAGAAGACTTTAGAGGTAGAAAAAATAGAACCGTTGAATGACAAGAAGGAGCGATCCAGACAGTTTTCCCTTCTTAAAGATATCTTGTTAGGCCTTCCTAATAAAGACATAACGATTCAGTCAAAAGTGTTTCAAGACCAGTCGGTTACCCTTTCAACGGATATGATTGCGGAAAAACTATTATACCTCATTGCCTATGATATGGATCCAAATTGGACTGCCCAGATGATCGAATTGAAGGATAAGGTTGGCCCTGAAGTCCGCCAACACCTTTTAGAGTTCTTTATGAAAGATTTAAAGAATCCAATCCAGCGTGCATTCCTTTTTGATAGTCTTTCCGATAAAAGTATGCACAACCGTGAAACGGCTTTGGTCAAGCTAAGCAAGCTCCAATTAACGGATGCTGAAATGGAAAAAGTAGAAGCCATCCTTAAGCTAAAGACTGGCACACTAAGACAGAAAGCAATTCAAGTTTTACTATTACTAAAAGAGGAACGCTTAGAAGAATCGATTAACCGCTTATTATCAAGTAAGCAGGAACTGCAACACTTAGGAGCATTAGAGATGCTGACGGAGTTGAAAGAGAACCCTGAGCGACAAGAGGAATTCTCTTCTTTGAAAGGGAAAATCAAGACCATTGCAAATCCTACAGAAAAAGAAAAAGTCTTCATCGATAAGTTTTCCAACCCAGAAGAAAAAGGATTGAAAAATGGATTTGGCTTGTACGATCCAACTAAAGAAGCTAAGGTGCAATTGAAGGAACGACCAATCGTTCAGCTTCATGATGTGTTTACCTTATATACCGCGGATGTCATTGAATTTTTAAAAGGACTTTCCGCTCTTGTTCATGAACATCGTAATCATGAATACGTTGTGGAATATTACGGTGGTTATAAAGAAACTTTGTTACTTGGCAGTGATTTACGTGTCAACTTCCATAAAGAAGAAGGGCAGGCTAGCTTGGATCGTTTACCTATATCTGATATATGGAAACAATACTTCCACGTAAATGGATTAACAACGGAGCAGATTGTTCAAATTCGATTCCTCCTTTCCAGAGATGATTTCTATCGCTATTATTTTAATAAACTTAATCGATGGGAAAGAGAGAATTATCCAGTTCTAACAAGCACGCGAAAAGAATTTTTAAGCCACATCTACCCAATCGAACAAATCGAGCAGGTGGAAAGCTTTAATCAAAAAACGGAGTATTCACAGCAAGTCTTTCAAATTGTTGATGCTTATTTTGATGACCTGGAGAAGCCAAAAGCCTTTGAAGTGTTGTATCCTATCCTTTATTCCATGGTAAAAGCAATACCGGAGGGTGAGCAGAAAAACCAATCTAAATTTGTGTCATTACTTGTTCAGCCTTGGTTGGAATGGACAGAGGCAGTTGTTTATGATGAGGAATCCTTTAAGCACTATTTTTCTACTATTTATTATTTGTATCGCTCCTCTAATTATAAGAAGTTCTTTCCACCAATAGAGGATTTTGCAAGAGCCTATGAATCTCAATTGATCGATGAAGAAGAATTGTATCGTGAATTGTTTTCGAGAGAAAAAAGCGATCAGCATTACTGGGGGCTTACGAATGAAAGATCCGAATTCTTGAAAAAGTATCCTTCTATGCTACCTATTAAAGAGCGTGCGATCAAAACAATTCTACAAATCGAACTAAGTCGAGGCGAGCTTCCGACTGATGTCACAGCGCTTGCCTTAAATATAAGGAAATATGAAGGAATCAAGTATTTTGTCAAAATCCTTTTTGGAACAGATAAGGAATCGTTTGTACGTGGCTATATTTATAGCTACGCAGGCCAAGCCCCTAAAAAGGATACGTTCAGCCATTTGCTGAAAGTATGCTACCCGAAACAAGAGGAAAACGAAGCCATGTTGGCAGAGCTTTTAAAAGGGAAAAAGGTGTCGGATAAGCGATTACTAGAGGCAGCCATGTATGCGCCTCAATGGATCGAAATTGTTTCAAAATACTTACAATGGGATGGCTTAAGAAGTGCAGCTTGGTATTTCCATGCCCATATGAATGAGAGTTTTTCTGCTGAAAAAGAAACGATTGTAGCCCACTATTCACCAATCAAGCCAGAGGATTTTAACGACGGAGCATTTGATATAGCTTGGTTTAAGGAAGCCTATCATGAATTAGGTGAAAAAAGGTTCAAGGTATTATATGACTCTGCTAAGTATATTTCTGCAGGAGCCAATCATCGACGCTCACAATTATTTGCTGATGCTACTTTAGGGAAATTATCTCTGTCCGATATGAAAAAATCAGCCAGTGAAAAGCGCAATAAGGATCATTTACTTGTGGTTAGTCTCCTACCGATTGACTCAGAGAATGAGAGAGATGTATTAGACCGTTACGAGTTTTTACAAGCGTTCTTACAAGAAAGCAAGAAGTTTGGTGCTGCGCGACGTGCAAGCGAATCAAAAGCGGTTGGGATCGCTCTTGAAAACCTGGCTAGAAATGCTGGCTACAAGGATGTTACCCGATTAATTTGGGAAATGGAAGCAAAGAAACTGGAGGAAATCCAACATCTACTGGAACCAAAGGACATCGATGACCTGACATTACAGCTGGTTATTGATGCGAGAGGAAAAACAGATATTCAAGTGTACAAAAATGGTAAAGCATTAAAATCGATTCCTTCTAAATATAACAAGCATGAGTATGTCATGGGATTAAAGTCGATTAAGGCTGACCTAACCAACCAATATAAGCGTGCAAAGGAAGAACTAGAACGCTCCATGGTAATGCAGAATAGCTTTACCCTATCTGAGTTAACCAAGATGGTGAGGAATCCAGTTATTTCACCACTATTAGAGAGCTTAGTGTTTAAAGTAGAGGAACATTTGGGCTATTTTGTAGAAGGCTGTTTGGTTAACGTAGCCGATAGGGAAGATTACTTGATTAAGACAGATGATGAACTGTTGATTGCCCATCCCGTTCATTTGTACGAAAGCGGTCTATGGAGTGATTTTCAACGAGATTTATTTAATCGCCAGATTAAGGAACCATTCAAACAGGTGTTTAGAGAATTGTATGTTCCAAATCAAGATGAATTGACTGCAAGTACTGCATCAATGAGATATGCGGGACATCAGGTACAGCCAAGAAAAGTGGTTGCACTTTTAAAAGGCCGAAATTGGACGGTAAGTTATGAAGAAGGTCTCCAGAAGGTATTTTATAAGGAGAATATGATTGCCAAAATTTATGCGATGGCCGATTGGTTTTCACCTTCTGATATCGAATGTCCGACATTAGAGACCGTTGAGTTCTTTGATCGACATACCTATAAGAGCGTTGAACTAAAGGATGTACCAAAGCTACTGTTTTCTGAAACGATGCGTGATGTTGATTTAGTTGTGAGTGTCGCGCATGTTGGTGGAGTAGATCCAAAAGCAAGCTTAACGACGATTGAAATGAGAAGAGCGATTGTCTCCGAATCAATCCGCTTGTTAAAGCTCGATAATGTCCGAGTGGAAGGAAACTTTGCCATCATTGAAGGCAATCTAGGGGAATATTCCGTTCATTTAGGTAGTGCCAATGCGTATAAGCAAGCGAGCGGAGCCTTGTTTATTGTACCGGTTCATTCTCAGCATCGAGGTCGAGTATTCCTACCATTTATGGATGAAGACCCGAAAACAGCCGAAGTCGTATCAAAAATTCTCATGCTTGCAGAGGATAAGAAAATCAAGGACCCGTATATTTTAGATCAAATTAAGTAAAGGTTAGGTGCCTACCCACTTTTATTGTGGGCGGCACCTTTTCTTTTTCTTGAAGCGCCACAGGGACGGCTCTCCTTGCTTTGATCAAGGCCACAAAAACTGTATATCAAAAAGCCATTCGAACCGTCCCCCTAGCAGAAACCCTTTTGAGATTAACGCTACCCGATCCTATAGTACAGTTTTATTCTTCTGTAAACTTTCCTTCTTTCCACAGAAGTTTGCCGATTTTCTCCTCAAAATCCATTTACAACACTCTCTTCTTAGAATCCCTTCTTGCCCACTTCTTTATTTCAACAATAAAGTTCACTTCTCCTTCTTAAAGTAACCTGTCAGTTAGTTGAAAAATCCCTTAAAAATAAGCGTTAATTCATAAAATAAGCGTTAATCCTTCTTTCACTGAAAAACTGGAATGTAAAAAAATCGCTGAATTCCAATGGTATCAAGGGTTTCAAGCGATTTAATCATCTACATTTATTCACGTTAAAAGGATTTATGCGGAGCGAGCCCATTACCCTTGATGTAGGAGACCGTTTAATCCCCCTTTGATTGAAAAGGGGGATTTTTACATCCATTCATCATACATCTCCTTCCGGGCTGTAAAAAGGCATTTACCGCATTGTCATTAGCCCTTACAATTAGTCTGGCTAGGTGTTCATCTGATAGCTTGGATGTATCCGTAAGTACATCAATGTAGCGGCTGCCTCGGTCCGCCATTGCAATAGGGTGTTCAATTTTATTCGATTTATGAACATTATATTGGGTTCCGTCTGGTGCAACTTTTGTTTCATAAAACTTGTGTACAGCTAGTCTTCTTTTCAAAAATTCAACTGCTGCTTCATAATCAGAATGCTCCGTTAAGCCATTTGATTCCGCCCAATTTCTTAGGTGTTTATTTGAATCAATAAATTCCTGAAACGCATCCTCCCTTGATAGTGTTTTATCAAAGGTATTTATAAAATAATGTAACTTTCCCTGCTGAATCTCTGCCGAAAAAACCTTTTTTATCGCAGATTTCAACACCATATCATCATCACTGACCATTCGCCACTTATCTGTTTTCACCATTTGTTTTATCAAAAGCATCTGAGCCATCGCTGTATAGGTATGATTGATATGCAACCCATCTACATATTTCCCTCTCAACATAACTTCTTGCATTTCGCGATAATAGCCTGCTTCACTCTGCGTATCATTCTTGGTTGGCTCCATTGGATAATACGAGTAATTTGTATATTTCGCATTTTTTCGTAATTCTGATGGTAAATGGTCATCTTTGTACGTTTGAGTGTCCTTTTCAATTTGCTTAAAATCAATGTCCCAGTCATACACAATATCGGCTCTGAAGACATAGTGGGAATAGGAGTCCTTCTTGAAGTAACCTGCTTCGTTAGAGCAATAAGAAAAGCTGCCGTTGCTAGCTGCAAGACCTTAAACTCTTGTTCGCAATAGGTAAGCATTTGAAGTTATCTCCAGCTTTTCCCCTGCTCCACACG
>NZ_DALZYO010000073.1:0-10678 GCF_031988165.1 Neobacillus sp. | reverse complement strand
CATGGCTTATATCCCCATTTCTGAAGAAAGGGGTTTTACGCCACTTTTTTGATAAGAAATGACTTTATTAACTGCTTCCTTTGCATATCCATTACCCCATTTTTCAGGAAAAAGTGCATAGCTTATTTCTGCTCTTTTATGTTCAATAGACCAATCTTGAAATCCAATAGTTCCAATAATACTACATGTTTCTTTTTGTTCAATTCCCCATTTAATACCACGTTTTTCATCGTAATTCGCCGAAAAATTTCTAATAATTTGTTTCACTTGATCTAAACTTGTTAGTGATTTTTGTCCGTAATAACGTAATACCTCCGCATTAGAAAAACAATTTAAAATATCTTGGGCGTCATCTTCAACTAATTCTCTTAAGATTAATCGTTCCGTTTCTAATAAAGGAAACATACTCTCACTCCCTTAACTAAAATTTGCATAAGTATATTTTACTTTAAAAATCTAAAAACAACTAAATTTCTATTCAACTATCCGTTCCTTAATTATATCCCCGTATAATAAGAACTTCTAATTAATTGGAAGGTAATCTTTCCATTCTTTCCACGCTTTAATATAATTGTTTAAGTCATGCGGGTGAACTTCAATACAAACTCCTATCCGTGTGTATAACTGAAAGAGAACCTCATCCAAAAGTCTTTCTTTAGTAATCGGGGTATCTTGGGTCAACAATGAAAATGATGAGAATAGGGTGCTTAAATTTAAACTGTCTGGGGAAGAGCAAAATGCATAAGTAAAATCATAAATCTTTGGACCGATTAGAGGTGAAGGGTCAATAACCCCTTTTAAATGATTGTTCTGATATACAAAATTATGAACACCAGCGTCTCCATGAAGATAATATTTCTCTTCTTGATTTTCGTACGTTTGCAATTTATTAACCAATATCTCTACTTTTTTATGTTCCTCATTTGGTAATAAATCGCTTATATATTTTTGGGCGAATTCCAAACTCTCTAAATTGAAGTCTGCCCATGAATTTCTCTGTATTCCATTAACTCTACCCCAGTGAATGCCTTTGTCTACTTTTTGGTATTTATTTAATAATTCCTCAATTAAAATAGTCATCCATTTTAATTTAGAACCACGATTAAAATGGGTCTCTCCAGAAAGATAAGAGTATACAATAAATTCTTTTTTTTCATCTGTATAAAGTACATTAGGTAATAATTTTACATCTTTATAAGTTTGGAGAAATTTCTCTGTTGTAGTTATCAGTTTAGGTTGGTCCATTTTTATTACATATTTCGGTATCCCATTATTAGATAGAGTATATAAAATTCCATTTGTCGTACCACTTGTTAATTTCTTTAATTCTATTTCATCATTTTTTATGATGCCTTTGTCTACAAGACTAGTAATGATTACATTTATTTTTTCCATTCATTTTATCCTCTCGAAGAATTTTTATAAATTTTTACAAGGTATAAATTAAGGCGACCTCCTCTTTCGAAGAATCGCCCATTGTATTAATTATTTTAAAGCGAACTTCCAGGCCTCATAAAATGCTTTAATCGTTGAGTATCGTTTATCCCGATCCTTTTCGACAGCTCTTATGGCTACATTATATAGCTTCTGACAAGCTTCCCACTTTGAAAATGAATGATCCATTTCGCCACCTAATAACCCAAAAGCTATTGCTCCCATGTTAAAAACATTTGTTATAGAATCAATTGGGGATGCAAGCTCGTACTCCTCTGGAGATTTTGTTCTATTTGCCCCCCAAAAATGTTCCCCTAAATCATTTACAGAAGGTGATTTACGATAAAAATCTATATCACATATTTTTGTTTCATTATTCTTGAAATCGTATAGAACACTTCCATCATAAAAATCTACGGCAACAAATCCTTGTGATTCCACATAAGTGTGAAAGGAAAAAATTGTATCAAGGGTTTTTAAACGTTTTTCAATTTCAAGATTCTTATATCGATAGAACGGAGACTCAGGGTGAGTATACTTGGCCTTTCCACCAAATGACCAATGTGAATGCAAGCATTCACCTTCGAACCATTCAAAAACTGCTGCATACCCATTCTCTATGAAAAAATGATCTATCAATTTTATTAAATGTGGATGCTCTAACTTTTTATAAACTGGTATCGCCTCTATCAAACGGTCAATTGCATCTTTTGAATTACCAGAAAATTCTATAGGTTTAGCTCCAGCATATTTCACAAAAAACTTTTTGTTATTACTTTCTAATCCGAAACTAATATTACCTGAATCTTGTTGATCGAACACACAAAAAACATCCCCTAAATTCTTTAACCAAAAAAAATCATGAGTCTTTTGTAACTGAAAACTCACTTTGTCAATTACTACTGTAATTAGATTCTGTTGCTCTTCCTTTTTCATAATATGATCCTCCTATTAATAGGGATCACGTAGTTTTTAGGGGCAATGATACGTTCTCCCTTTTAATAAAGTTCAACCCCGTTAAGTACCATCGTCATTTTCATAAAACAACGCCTCCTTTTATATCCATTAAAGAAAATTGTACCATTTTTTTATCAATTACTGCTTTATTTTTTGTAAATTCACACAATTCAACCTTAACTATCCTTCAACTAACAGACTAGTGTAACTAAAATAACATCAACATTTATTAACAAAAAAGATGAGAACCAGTCCATTTTCAAATGTCTCTATAAAAGTTATACTCATTAAAAATAGAGGTCAACCAGTGATTCTGGTTGACCTCCATTTTATTTCTCCGGCTTCAATAGTAATGATTTTCTTCACCCCATGATCATGGCTTTATTCAATTGTCTACCATTTTCTATGGGATTAAATTGTAGGCTTCTGATAACTTTGCAGGCATGATGTACACTCCATTATCAACTACCTTTTCTAATCGCAAGATCTGTTTCTTGTACTATTTTTCTCTTGTAGTTATACAGTAACTTGTTTCTTCCTCATTACCCATTTTGTCATATACCAGAACAAAATGATTAAGATAATTGACAGGACCACAGCCAAAATGGGCTGAAGGACAGGGATGCCGAAAAGGTTATAAGTTCTAAATCCCGCAAACAGTTCTTTCACTTTCATAAATTGATAAACGGAAAAGGAAATGAACCGGTCAACCCAAACTTTTTTCGTCCCTCCAAAGTCAAGCACTGTATCCAAGGCGAGAGGAAGTCCAAAAATCACTCCACTTGCCAGTAGAGATACCGTCACCTTTCTGCTTACTGCCGAGATGAATACTACAATTAATCCAAAGGCGAGGGCAGCGATCACATGGATCGTCATCATAACGGCAAAGGTACTTGACAATGAAAATGGATAGGGCGACTCATTAAATTGGATAATCCATTGCAGGGAAGATTTCCAGCCATGCATGCCAAATGAATAGGTAGCCATGGCAAAGCTATACAAACTCCAAACAATAATGACTGATAGAATAAATATCAGTGAGGCCAGTATTTTGGCGGTAACAGCTTTGGAACGCCCATATTTTGAACTCAGTAAAAACTGGTCCATTCCCGAACTGTATTCCTTTGAAAAAATCGTCCCAATTCCGATAATCGTCATAAAAGCCGTTATGACAAATCCAAATGTATAAATCATGTCCATCATTATGCCTGGCCCTTTTTGATAATAAAAATCAGAAGTATCAACCCTCGAGAGCATGTCTTTTTTTAACACTGCTTCCCTTTTTTCATACCCAGATGGTGCCTCTTTGATGTTTTCCTTCAACAATGCAATTTCTTTGTTTCGATCATCGGTAAAATTTGTTTGTTGATCATTAACCATTGCAATACTGTACATAATTCTCTCTTTAAATGTAAGCTCTCGTGTAGAGTCTGTTTTTTTATCGATTTCCCCTCTTATCCTATCTAGTTCTTTTATTTTATCAGCAGTTATTTTCCCTTCCCATCTCTTGTATTCCTGATAAATAGGCTGCTCATTACTGCGATTCACGAAACCGCCCGTACTCATAATCGCAATCAGCAAAGCAAATAAGATATAAATACTCTTTTGCTTATAAATCTTGTATAACTCAAACTTTAACAGCTGCAGCATCGAAATCCTCCTCGAAAAAGTATAAATATAAATCTTCTAAATTAGGGTTCGTTACGGTCGCAGCAGGAGATGGCCGGTCATCACTAATAATACGCAGCTCCACTCCGCCATCACTACGGACAATATTTCCGACTTTAAACAGCTCCTGGTATCGCGGTATTTCCGATTCGGCAGCTTTTACGACCCATACCTTTTCAGCAATCTCATCCAGCAATTCCTGAGGATTCCGTTTATGAAGCAGCCTGCCATTTTTTAAAATTAATACTTCTTTTGCTATGAATTCAATGTCTGACACAATATGAGTAGACAATAATACAATTCTCTCACCGCTGATGGATGAAAGCAGGTTGCGGAAACGAATTCGTTCCTTCGGGTCAAGGCCTGCTGTTGGTTCATCGACAATCAAAATTTTGGGATCATTTAATAATGCCTGGGCAATTCCGATCCGCTGCTTCATCCCGCCTGAAAAAGTTCCAACCTTCTTTTTGCGAACTTGCTTGAGATTAACTAATTCCAATAACTCTTCTATTTTTAAGGTTGCAGCCTTTTTATTGAGCCCTTTTAAGGCAGCGATGTAATGCAAAAATTTTTCTGCCGTGAAATTTTTATAAAGTCCAATATGTTGAGGAAGATAACCAATCATATCCCGGTAATCATCCCCTAGGTCAACAATATTTTTTCCATTAACATGGATTGTGCCTGAGGTTGGTGTTGTAACGGTGGCCAGCATTCTCATCAATGTTGTTTTACCCGATCCATTCGCGCCCAAGATTCCGTACACACCGTTCGAAAATCCGCATGAAAAGTCCTCTATCGCATGATTGTTACCATATTTTTTTGTTAAGTGTTCTATCGCTAAATTCATGGTAGGCTCCTTTGTGAATCATTTTAATTTCAAGTCCCAGTACAAAAATGGCGGCTATTAAAAGGAACAGGAATATTCCAACAGGGACTGTTTCATAAACCGATTCCATTTGACTAATCGCCATGCCAAATGTGAACAGAATCGCAATGGAAATCGGTGCTGCAAACACCGCTCTAAATTTAATGGATAAAAATAAACAGAATGCGTTCGAAATCATATATGGTACCACCCAATATTTCAACAGCGAGCTTAATAGGATGGGCTCAGTGAAGATATTAATTATTGCTATTAATAGCACGTTGCAGACAAGATTAAACAATCCTATAATCGCTAATTTCGAGAGTATTAATTGTGAAGGAGAATGCTTAAATGATAATTCCAGTTCGATCATTCCTTCATCCCTGCCGCGGAAAACATCGATTAAGCTGATTAATACTGGCAAGGGGGCAAGGAGAAATAAAGTCATATATGGATTTCCACCACCCAAGAAAATGAATCCTATCCCTGTGACTAAATAAATCAAATTGGTGATCCAGAACAAACGGGTAGTAGCCAGTAATTCTTTATATGCATGTTGAAAAAGCCTTGGGGTGTGTTGTATTTTCTTCTTTTCAGGAACATATTGGTGCAGTTTTGCAATGGTTTGATCAATTTCTTCTTCGTTTGGATACTCAATGTTAAATTCGTTTAACCACTCTTCCAGTTCGTGATTATTTGGCTTGATCAACGTCATCACCTCTTTGTAAAAGTCCCTTTAGTTTTTCCATTCCTTGACGGAGCCTTGACTTCACGGTAGATTCACTCGTCTCCATAATCAGTGCAATTTCTTTAATTTTTAAGTCGTGATAATACTTCAATATAATCGTGTCACTCTGATAATCAGGAAGTGAATGGATGGCATCCTTGATCTCCTTGCGCTTTTCTTTTCTTTCAAAAATATAGGGAACCCCAGATGAATCAGGAGAATGCTGCTCTTCTAGTTCCTCCGTCATCTTTGATACTTGATACGATTTTGAGCGGAAATAATCCGTGCAATGATTAACAGCCACTGTATAAAGCCACGTTTTGAATTGGGCCTTTTCCTCGAAGGTATGTATGTGTTTCAACATTTTCATAAAGACCTCTTGAGTAAGGTCGTATGCTATGTCTTTATTGCCGGTTTTCCGATAAATGAATGAGTAAATTTGTTGATAATAGCGTTTCACAAGCACTTCCATTGCGGAATGACTGCCTGCTTTAATTTCAATGACTAAGTCACAATCCGAAATCAAAATTCTCACCTCAACTTGTTTAACGATTCGACTTTAAGAAAAGTTTTAAATATAACTATCTTTAAAAATGTATTTTGTCAGAGAGTATTGAATCGAAAAGGCGAACAGTGACAAGCGCTGTTCGCCTTTTTGTTAAGCATTGACTTTTACATCAGCAAACTTTAATTCAGTGAAAACGGTTTTTATTTCAAGAAAACGATCGCCTTTATTATAAAGATTTAAGAAGCTGGGTTTCTACCTTTCTTAAAAGATATAGAAAATCATTTCTCCCTATATTTGGAATATTCAATATCATTTTGCTTTACTCAATAATTTCTAATGTTACAATTTTAACCAAAAACAAGATAATTGACCATTCATTTCTCTCCCCTATGGGCAAATCATACATCTACTCAGATATCACAAAGATTAACGCTGGCGTGTATGAAAAGAAACAGGATGGCCACTCAAAAGGGGATTTTTATTACATCATAGAATTGAATGACAGAACCAAAATCGATTTATCTGCTCAAGAATACGGCGGATTTAAAAACGACGAAGATCCACGGTTTATACTAGAAAGACTCGATAATCAATTAGTTAAAATGGGGATTCCTAAAAAGGCAAGTATGAAAAATTTTGAATACACTACTAAAAATTTGGCCAAGACTTATACCGATAAAATCCGAAACATTTTAGAAAATACGCCTTGATAGATTTCTGTCCTCATGAACCCCTTATGAAGAAAAATTTGGTTCTGACTTAGGGAATTTTGCCCTCATAAGCCTAGTTGGTGACCAAAAATGAATAAAAAAAATCGGGTCATGACCTCATTGCCAACGATTAAACAAATAATTGCACCTATATTCGCAAGGTTTTTCCTCAAAACTTTTTTTTATTAAACTTCAATCCTAGCCATACGAGATGAAGATATTTTATAATGAATAGTATTAGTCATTACTTGAATAGGGTAATTATAATACAGCTATTTTCAAACATTAGGGGGTGTTTACTCATGGGGAATCAGTCTAGATTGCCAGATACTGCAGCAACTCATGCAAAGCCAAGTGTTGGAAAGGCGAAACTTTGCATGGGGCGGACCTTTATCTAAAAAATTCGCCCAGGTAAGCTTTTATATCATTTCTAATATCTGGCTTTGCACCTTATTTATCTAACTAAAAATAAGGGGCTGGCAAACCATGAAATATGTAAATGCAAACAACCTATTACCTGAAAAGCTGATTGCAGAAATTCAAAGATATGTTCAAGGGGAAACCATCTACATTCCCAAACCAGCAACAACTTATCGGAAATGGGGCAGTTGTTCGGGGGGAAGAAAGTTAATTGATGACCGAAATGCCTCAATTAAAAGGGCTTTCAAAAACGGGGACAGTATTCATCAATTAGCGGAAGAGCATTTCCTGTCAATCGAAACGATTAAAAAAATTGTTTATTCCCATAAAAAGCACTGATGATTTCAATCATCAGTGTTTTCTTATGTAAAAAACGTTTCTAAGTCATTCTCTCCATTTTATTCAGTGAGAATTTTTTCTAAAATAAAAATGTACTTACTTTAAAATGTATTGAGGTGGTTTACCATGACTGGAAAATTCATTAAGAATGAGCATTTCAATTTTATAAAACAACAAGTGGCATTGATAAAGGATAGCTACAAAAAGAACTCTGATCCGACCGTTATTAATGCAGTAAGAGAGCTCGCTAATGCCAAAATTATAGAACTCTTTCCAGATGTAACTAGTGAACAAACGGAAATGCTGGACCTGATGAAGTGGAAAACGGATTATGAATTTGACCACTATATTCAACAACTATCAAGCTTTCTATTACCCTTTCCCAAACTAACCGACCAACAGATTAAAAAGATGTTTCCTAAAACCAAGAAATTAAAGGTTCCTGATTTATCGCAAATTTCTCCCGAGCAACTAACCTACTTAAGCTGGACGGATATCAGTACCAACAAAAAATTTATTGTTTACCCATTAAATGAGAAATTGGTCGGGATTGAATGTAAATACACTTTGTTAAGCAAGGATAATATGTGTTCGTTCTGTAAACGTTTCGGTAAAGTTGCTTATATATCAACCATTACAAAAGCGAAAAAGTCTAAGAACCCAGATTACTACAAAGCAATTGGTAACTTCATCTGCTTCGACAGCTCTAACTGCAATAAAAAAATTACAAACGTTGATTATTTGACCACTTTTCTAAAAATCTCTTTAGGGGAAGAGAATGGATGAAAATATTTAACTGCAATATTCGTTCTATCTCCCCCTTTTTTAATAAAATATTAATATAATTACGTATTACCGTTGGAACTGCTGGCTGCCACTGTTGCAGCCGTGATGCTTGCGGTCATTGCCGCTTGTTGGGCTTGGATGAGAGTTTCAATCGAAATACTTAAACCTGTTCTGGCTGCATCTCCTATTGCTGTCATTGCACTCATCAATAATAGGACACTCATCATAAAATTAATCTCTTTGTTCCATTTAAAGAGTTTATCCCGATTCAAGTCTTCATTTATCATAAGGAGGCTATTTATTTCACTTTCCCTGTTTTCTAAAAAGCTAAGCATGCCGATATATGGATAATAAACTCTCTTGGTTTTTTGTTTGGAATTGTCGAGCAGTTCTTTTATTTCCAAGCAATGTTCTGCTTTTTCATCTGGTCTATATTCTGAATTCAACGCCAGAATGTGGCTTAAAAATTGCAGGTCATTCCCGGTTGAAAAACCTTTTTCCTGCAGAACCTGGTAATACTCCTCCACATTGCTAACAATTTTTTCCGAATCTTTTTCACATTGAGCCAGTATTGATGCTAAAGGATAATCACCAGAATTCGTCAGAAAAAAGTGGTGTCTTTTCATCCCTTTGTAAATATCCCCTGTTTTCTGAACGATTTCATCGATTCGCATTGGTTCCACTTTTAAGAGAGTACCAGCTGAAATATAGGAATAGGCATTACGGCTGAAGCCATTTTCAATTAGCTTTTCATAAATGGCAATGAAACGATGAAAGCTTGTTTTTGGATCATCTGTTGTCGTATCCAATGTTGCAGCGATACTAAAACGCTGCGTAGATTTTAAATAGGAGAAAGCCCCTACATTGTCTTTAATATAATCGGCAATATCCAGATACCTTTTTAAGTGAAACTCTTTTGAGGTTGATACATACATGCCGGCAATCAACATGAGGGTGCGCTTATCTGCTTTCCATTTTAATGCTGAATACAACTGCGAGTAGATGTCTTTATAAGCTTCCATTTTTTCTTTTATTAATCTTTCTTGCATCTGTCATCCCTCACCTTTCACTTTGGTTCTTTCTTTTAATACGGGGAATGGTCAAGGATGGTTTCAAAAGAATGCTATTCATATGAAACCTATTACTTTTGAAAATAGCTCCCCCCTAGCAAGCAAAACTAGTTGCATGAAAAGGATGAATATATTATTCTAAATGTACATAGAAAATCTATATATATAGAATACTTATATATGAGGAGAATTAATAATGGAGAATGAGCAATTAAAAATTTTTGATAGTAAGCGAAAACCTATTGGAGTGGCAACAAGGGAAGAAGTGCACCGATTCGGCCTTTGGCACGAATCCTTCCACTGCTGGTTTGTTAGCCGTGAGGATGAGATCGATTACCTTTACCTTCAGCTTCGCTGTGACCTGAAAAAGGACCATCCGAATCTTTTCGATATTACGGCAGCTGGACATTTATTAGCCAATGAAACGGTAGAGGATGGGATTAGAGAGATTGAAGAAGAATTAGGAATTGAGGTTGCTTTTACTGAGCTAATTCCATTAGGTATTATCAATTATTGTGTCGATCATGAAAAATTAATTGATAAGGAACTTGCACACACATTTTTATATAAAAAAAATCTGACCTTTGATGAATTTACCTTACAAAAAGAAGAAGTTTCAGGAATCGTCAAAGTTAAATTTGCTGACTTTACTGACCTTTGGATGGGAGAAAAACAAGAAATAAACATGAAAGGATTTGAAATTAATAATAACGGGGAAAAACTAGCTATCGACATGATGGTTGGGAAAAAGCAGTTTGTCCCGCACGAGCTTTCATTTTACGAAACGATTATCCAGTTGATTAAAGAAAAACTAAATGAATAAAGTCATGCTTCTCTGTGGTGAATACCTTTGCGAGCAGTATCTGGCGCTGTTGGACAATACAGAACTGTGTTTCTAAAACGACAACTATTAAAGACATTTTTGGCCAGGTGGTAGTGGGTTTTGTCCTTTAGAAGCTCACTTATAGACATTTTGGGTCAGCTGACTGTGGATTTTGTCCTTTAGAAGCAGGCTTATAGACATTTTTGGACAGCTGACTGTGAGGTTGTCCTTTAGAAAGCCTCTTATAGACATTTTTGGCCAGGTGGTATTGGATCTTTTTTCCCCGATTCCGGTCACCAATAACCTTCATTGGTTTCCACTTTTTCGTTTTTTCCTCGATTTCGGTCACCAATAGTCTTCATTGGTTACCA
>NZ_DALZYO010000072.1:0-10725 GCF_031988165.1 Neobacillus sp. | reverse complement strand
TTTTTCAGTAAAAGAAGGATTAACGCTTATTTTTAGTATTAACGCTTATTTTTGTGGAACTTCTTCAACAATCGTTGCAGTTCTGTTGAACAAAAGTTTGATTATTATACATTACTTTTAAGCACAGTAATAATAAAACGTATGGCATTCCAAAACGATCGATATCCCTCATGACTTGTTAGCAGAATTCCATGTTGCTGCAATGGTTACTTTAAGTACATGGTGGCATAAAAACCCTAATCTGGCAGACTTAGCGCAGATAGATCAATATTTTCAAAGATTGGTGAATGAAAATATTTTTGATTTTAACGAAGAGAAAGAACTATAGAATGACTGGAGAGTCTCTGTAGATCCAGGTTGTGCATATATTGTTTCGATGATTGTGTGACTACCAGATACCAGTAATGGAAAAAGGCATTCTCTATGATATTAAAATTGTGATTAATTTTACTTACTACCGAATACAAGTTCCTATTGCAAATTGGAGACATTTTTCTATACTTTTAAAAATTAATTAGAATTCAATCACTTATAACAACAAAATGAATTCCTCCTTAAATTGAGGATAAAAAGGGATGGTTAATAGTGAAGAAAGTTGTTAAAAATCAAATTAAAAAAATTATATTCATGTATAATACAATTGATGTATAATACAATTGATGTATAATACATTAGTTGTAGGAGGGTGACCTTTTTGAAAAGAGAACATGCCATAAAACTAAGAACAGATATTAAGAAATTGATTAGAATACAAGGGGTTTTTGAATCTCAAAAATTGCCCAATGGACCTTTTGAAAAACCTTTACCAGTTTCTCAAATGATGGCGTTAGAAGAACTAGAGCTGGAAAAATTAACTGTTTGGGAACTATCCAATAAACTTATGTTAGAGAATTCAACTGTAAGTAGAATAGTGGACCAGTTAGTAAAAAAGGGTCTTATTTATCGTGAAGTAAATGAAAAAAATAGAAGAGAACTTTTTCTGCATCTCACAGAAAAAGGTCACATAACCGTTAATTGCTTAAGAGAGTACTCCATTACTTTTTATCAAAGAATTCTCGGTAATTTATCAGAATCAGAACAAAAAAAAGTTGTTGATGGTTTTGAATTATTTATTGACTCGATTTCTAAACCTTTTGATTAGAGGGAGGTAATAAAGTCATAACATTTGGAGGATAAAATGAGTTTGGATTTTGAACGTCCTATCATTGAATTAAAAGAAAAAATAGATGAATTAAAGAAATTTATGAAAGAAAATAATGTAGATATATCATCAGAAATTAATGTATTAGAAAAACGTTTAAATAAAATGCAAGATATAATTTATTCTAATATTACACCTTTTGAACGAGTTCAAATTGCAAGGCTACGTAACCGGCCCACAACATTGGACTATATACCTTTATTGTTTACAAACTTTCTCGAACTTCATGGTGATCGATTATATGGTGATGATAAAGCAATTATAGGTGGTATTGCAAAATTTAAAGGGATGCCCGTTACGGTTATTGGTCAACAAAGAGGTAGAAATACAAAAGAAAGTATAGAAAGAAATTTTGGAATGGCGCATCCAGAAGGTTATAGAAAAGCGCTAAGACTTATGAAACAAGCTGATAAATTTAATCGCCCTATTATTACATTTATTGATACAATTGGCGCCTATCCAGGAAAAGGGTCTGAAGAACGTGGAATTTCTGAAGCGATAGCTCGAAATCTATTTGAAATGGCTACACTTAAAGTGCCAATTGTTTGTATTGTAATTGGAGAGGCATCAAGTGGTGGAGCTCTTGGCATTAGTGTCGGTAACCATATCCATATGTTAGAGAATTCATGGTACTCGGTAATTTCACCAGAAGGAGCAGCATCTATCCTATGGAAAGACGCTAAATATGCTCCAAAAGCTGCTGAACATATGAAAATTTCAGCTAAAGATTTGAAACATTTAGGAATTATTGATGAAATCATTCCTGAAATTAAAGGTGGAGCACAAAATGATATAAAATCGCAGGCAAAAATGATTGAATCTGTAATCGAATCATCTCTAAAAAAATTGATACTATTATCCTCGGCAGAGCTTATACATCAGCGACATGAAAAGTATAGACAAATAGGTGAATTTTGAATTATAAATGAAAATATTTAAAGTCCGTAGTACACTTTGAAGTCCCTTTCTCAACATATAGGGACAGCTATGTAAAAAAAAGTCACAAAAAAATGAAGTGACCCTTAAAAGTTAGACACGGGTTATTCATTATGCTGACTGTTTGGCATGAATCCGGTATTGCACTGGACTAATGCCTTTTAACTTTGTTTTGATTCGTCTGTGTCTATTACCTTAAACTTCACATTGGGCACTATATAGGTTCGTTGAAGAATCGTCGAAGGAGGGCTTGCTTAGATATGTAATCCAATATAAAAATGGATTTTTCTATTCTTCCCCAATTCTCGCAAAGCAGTTTCAAGTTTATTTTGTCTTGAATAGACCTAATTCCTTTTAATAAGCGAACTGGACACTTTTCCTTCTCGGATTAATTGGGCTAAACGGGGCAATCGCAATCGAATTCACTTCATCATATGTAGGTTTCTATATTCCCGTGGGGTACAGTTATAAAAACGTTTGAACATTTTTGAAAAATTGCTTGGACTGTCAAGCCCACAGAAACTTGAAATTTCCGAAATGCTGGTAGCAGGATATTTTAAAAGAAAATCTGCTCCTTGCATGATTCTATATTTCAATAAATATTGAATAGGAGAGCGTTGTATGGTCCTTTGAAAACAGCGTAAACACTCTCTTTCTCCAATATCAGCCACTTTTGCAATATTAGCTAAAGTTAAATTATCTGAAAAGTTATTGTGAATGTAAT
Source organism: Neobacillus sp. (assembly GCF_031988165.1). Classification (NCBI taxonomy): domain Bacteria; kingdom Bacillati; phylum Bacillota; class Bacilli; order Caryophanales; family Bacillaceae; genus Neobacillus; species Neobacillus sp. The sequence continues at coordinate 7,864 of NZ_DALZYO010000072.1, read as the reverse complement.
CAAGCATCTTCCCGATACGGAGATTATCCTGATTAAGGATATATCTCCTATCGCATATTCTGTTCAAATTGCTGGTATAAAAAAACAAAAATTGGATAACTTTTCTCTGACAATGAATTCAAAGCCAGAAACATACTATTCGTATAATACTAATTAACGCTTAAATAAACTTTGGTTAAAAAACGTCTAAAACCTTGGTACATAAGGGATTAGACATTTTTTTATTATATCATAATTAACGCTTATTTTTGTGGAAATTCCTCAACAACAGTCAGTTTAGTGAAAGAATCGACAGTAGCTCTTATTCAACAATCAGGCAAGATTGTTGAACAACACCTAGATATCTAGGTTAAACTTTAAAAGAGATTGTGAAAGTTTGTACTTAAAGTAACGGGGCTGGTTAGTGGAACAAAATGGTACAAAAAACATTAACTCTTAACAATAAAATAATGTTAAAGTATTTAATATAATCTTAATTCAAGTTAAGTGGTGATACCTATTTTTTATTATTTAATTTGTGCAGTTTTAACTTTATTGGGACTTTTTTTAATTATTAATAATTCTAAAAAGGAACCGTCTAGAAAAGCAATGCTACTTGTGATATTTGGAACTGCTTTAATTAGTTTAGCTCAAATATTTTTTTTCTTTTATGGAATTAAAACTCATATGTTTTAAAGAAGAATTAACCGGGGACAAAAAAACCTGTTAGTGGTGGATATATATGATAATAATTTCATTTTGAATTAATAAATAATCAATCTTCTTAAACAAACGGGTACCAAGAGTTTAAGATCTAGCTGCCATTTTAGGCGGCTTTTTTTAATGTGCTAACGAAGCAGTTTAGTTGTGCGAAATGTTTCTAGTTTAAATGGAGAATGGCTACATTTCTCTGGTAAAGACTAGACAATTCCGTTGGAATTGAAGGGTTATATCGAAGAATCAAATGATAGGGTAACGCCTTGAAGGGTTCTCTCTTAGTCGAATAGCACTGGATTTAGTAAGAATGATAGTGTTATAAGCTCGGTGAAAAGGCGTGAGAAATTACCGTAGCAGTTCGGCTGACGAAAGCCTACTCGATGGAGTGGTGTAATTCATGATGCTGGAGTTGAATGATTATGGTGAGAATGCAAATAAACAGACAAGAAATGGTTAAGCTGACAAACTTCTGAATGTACGGGTCTAAACCTGCGATACATAGAAATGTGTATATTACCAAATTGTGAGGTTAGATGTGGATGAGTAAGACTAACTAATATGAAAATCCATGATACGTTACAGGCGTATGAATGCTAACAGGCTTACAGGAAGCACCTAAGTTCATTCTAAAATAGATATAATTCAACATTGTAAGCTGATAACGTGGAGGGCTTACTCCCAAAGAAATGTTGATAAGGAAAGCAAGAGTGAGAGTAGCTGCTGTATAACTTATCTTAATATCAGTGAAAGCGGTGGAATAGTACCAATGAAGTGTCTAATCAACATGGAGGGATAGCCCCAAGACTAATAAAGAGTCATTTAAACATGCAAGGCAAATCTTTATCGGTTAATAAGGTTCTCGTAAGACTAAAAGAGGTTTACCTCCCACGGGACGCACCGACTTATTAAAACGGAGGAATTGAGACACGGAAGATGGTACGATTTCAGAAGTGTTGATGATTAAATTGATTTGGATTAGTTGGAACGCGTATGCGATGAAAGTCGCACGTACTGGTGTGGACGGGGGGGAAAAGGGAGCGATAACCTCAAACCCTTACCTATCTGTATGAAGAAGAAACAGACCACCAATAAAATTAACGGGTTTACTTTAGAAGTGCAAACAAGTAAAACACAAAAAGGGGCATTTTTTAGTAGGAAAAATAAAATATTTACCTAATATATTTTAAGGAAATTTATTCTCAATTTTTAATATTTTGTAAAGAAAAATAATTTGTTGTGTTATTATTTGAATATACAGAAAAATATCGGAGGTTTTGAAACCTAATGGTAAATTAATTCGTAAAATTAGTACATTAAATAAAATATTAGGTGTGATAAAATGAGCAAATTAATAGCTAAAACTGAAAAAGGACCTTCTCTTCTCGTTTGGATGATTATTTTATTTATAAGCAGTCCTATTACACCATTTTTATTGCTTGGTCTAATACAAGATTCTTTTTATCACGACCGTCGCTCGCAATGGTTTTTCATAGCACCTCCTTCAGCATATATTGCCAGTTTAATAGGTATGGTCTGGATTCCGATAGTGTTATTGTTACATTTAATAATTCGAAACAAATATGAGTTTAAGAAAATGAAATGGGTTACATTGTTGCTTATTTCCTTAAGCATTCCCATTTTATTGGGAGGCATTACGAATTATTACTATTTCGATGAAAAAGGAGTCCATTACAATTCCTTAAACACACTCAGAGAAAAAACTAATGAATGGTCGAGTCTTCAGGAAGTGAAAATAGTTTATTCAAAAAATGAAGCGACAAATGCCATCCATTTAAATGAGTATCAATTTATAACAGAAGATAAAAAAGTAATAACCGTACCTATCAGAGCAGAATTTAAGGCATATGAAAATCTTATATTAAAAAAACTTAAAGAAAATAATGTAAAAGTCACTGATAATTTTGCGGAACAAAATGAATAATCAATCCATCCTAAACGGGACTTTCCCCTTAATTAGGAAATAAAACAATCAAAAATGAAAAGAGCTTGGGAATCCAAGCTCTTTTCTTGTGAATTGATATGTGTTTTATACTGTGAAAAAACTGCGAAATTGCTTGTTATTTGGTGTTAGGGGCTTAATAACATAAAGATTAAAAAGCAAGAAGGGAGATTGCTACCATTGAAAGAACTAAATGTAATTGAAGGACATTTTTTATTGTAAATAAACATTAATGAACAATATTAATTTAGAATTTCGAAAAGTGTAACTTTTTGAATATTGTAACGTCTCTCTATTAACTAAATGGGAGGAACTAAAATGGGGTCCATAAAAGATCAACAATTTTTCAAGTGGTATGAAGACTATAGTGTATCAATATTTAAATACATTTACACTATCGTTCAAGAACCGCAAACGGCAGAGGATTTGATGCAGGAAACGTTTCTTAAGGTATATGAAAAGTATGAAAGCATTAATGATTTACATAGGGTGAAAAATTATTTATTTAGAGCAGCACATAATACAACGATGGATTTTTTTCGGAAAGAATCAAAAATTAAAAAGTTATTAAATGTATTAAAAAAAGAGGTTGATAGTTATTCATCGACTGAAAAAATAGTAGAAATTAAAGAAGAAGGCAGAATGATTTTGAAAGCGTTAAAACAACTTAAGCCGTCACAAAGAGAGGTATTTGTGTTAAGAAAAATCAAGGGATTTTCTATAAAAGAGACTGCTGAAATATTAGGTTGGTCAGAAGCTAAAGTAAAAACAACTCTCTACAGAGCCACCAAAACCATCGAAAAATTCTTATTGATGGAGGATGAAGCTATTGAACTGCCGTCAATCGTTAGACTTTAAGGTTGAAAAGTTGGAAGAAGAAATCATTTGGGTAAATGAAAGAAAAGATATTGTTAAAAACCAATTGCGTGAAAAAATTGATAAAAAATCTAAGGGACGGCTGCCTAACCTAAATTGGGAATGGCTCAAGGTTTCAACGGCAGTAGTCTCCATAAGTTTATTATGTTTTGTACTTATCGGAAATATAGCAAATAAGAAAAGTGGTGTTCAGGAAAATCATCAGGCCGGTCCTGTTTCATATATCTGGCATAACCTTGAAATTAAGCCAGTATTACCTCCGTCAGATGTAAAATGGGGAGAATTTGAAAACGTTCCTTTAATGATTAAATCTCATAAAAACTTTGGCCTGACGGAATCACAAAAAAGAGCTTCATTTAAAATAATGAGACCAACTATTGATTTACAAATGCCGTTAGAGGTATCAAGGGGAGTTATCGTTTATCCACCTTTTCTTACAGCGAAAGAATTCAAGGGTCCAATCACATATTGGGATATATGGCATAGTGGTGATAAATGGGCTTATGTAAACCAATCTTTAGCTGAAAATAGCAGACAATTGCTAAGTAAAAAAGAGAAGAAAGCTATAGAGGAAATTCAATCTAATGCTAAATTTATTCCATTCAATAACAAGGATGTGATTGCAATACTAACAGATCTTGGAGACTACGGTAAAAGGATTAATATGTATGTAAAAAGTGATAAAGACCAAGTAATTGATTTTGTAATAAGAGGAAATATCAATGAAGAAGAACTCATAAAACTGGCAAAGTCCTATGTAGAAAAGTAAATTTAAAAAAGGAGTTAAGTTATGGAACATATTGCTTTAAAAAATGTCTCAAAGGATTACATTGGTGATGGTGTAAAAACCAGTGCGCTTAATGATATTACCATTGGTTTTACTAAAGGAGAGGTTGTATCCATTATGGGCTCATCCGGTTCCGGTAAATCAACCTTGCTAAGCATCATCGGAACCTTGGATAAACAAACAAGTGGAGAGGTCTATTTTGATAGCAAACCTATTTCTAAACTAAAATTGGACGATTTAGCAGATATAAGATTTACCAATATAGGTTTCGTTTTTCAGCAATTTCACTTGCTGCCTTCTCTTACCGCTTTGGAAAATGTGATGATTCCATTGTTCAATCGGAAAATATCTTTTAATAAAACGGAACGGGCAAAAGAGCTGTTAATTCTGGTAGGGCTGGAAGATAAACTAAACTCTTTCCCTTCCCAACTCTCCGGGGGCCAGCAGCAGCGTGTCGCTATTGCACGAGCCCTAATAGCCAATCCTGATTGGATTTTAGCAGACGAGCCAACAGGAAATTTAGATACTGAGACTGGCAACTCGATATTTTCATTGCTTTTACAACTAAATAAAACGAATAATTGTGGAGTAATTGTTGTCACACATGACCCCGTACTCGCAGAAAGAGCTGGACGAGTAATCGAAATGATAGATGGATCTGTCATCAGGGATCGGGAAGGCTGTCCAATATGATTTCCTTTATTTTGAAAGGTTGGCGGCGGCAAAAAGGACGTTTTATTCTCATGATGATTGGTGCCTTATTGATAAGTGGAGGACTTAGTACTTTAATCGGGCTGTCTGAAACCAATAAAGGAACAGTAATCAATTCGCTTCAAAAGAAATGGTCTGCATCTTATGATATTGTCGTGAGGCCAAAAGGAACGAAAAGTATAACAGAGAAGGACAATCTCTTTGATCCTAATTATTTAAGTGGAATTTCTGGTGGGATTTCTTTAGAAGACTATGAAAGAATCAAGAATATTCCAGATATCGATATCGCTGCTCCTATAAGTATGATTGGTTTCACAGGTTATGATGTGGAATTTGAAAAAATTGATAAAAAGGAGCCGGGCATATATCGTCTTACCACTACAACGACTGACAACAACGGACTGGATTCTATTACAGATACATATGACTTCTATTTTTCTAGGGGAATGTATGATATACCCAGTCCAGATATTTATAAGAAATATGGAATTGTTGGGTTTGAAAATAATCTCTCAAGCTATACAAGGGTCCTGTTAGCTGCTGTCGACCCTGAACAGGAAGCCAAACTTGTGGGTCTTGATAAAGCAATGGTCACTATTGATGGGCAAAAAAGCTATTTTTCAAAAAGTAACTCTGTAAGTTCCGATGATTTAAAAGAGTTTGGATTCACAATAGATGCAAAGCAAACAACCTTTCCAGTCATCCTAAGTAATCAATCCTTTTTGAAGCAAACATACACCTTTAAATTAGAAAAACTGGATATCCCTTATGGAGACCTTGATACCATACAAAAATCATTAGGGGTTGTTGAAAAAAACGGCGGGGAGAAATATTTAAAATCGCTGCCATCCACTGACACCAAAACATTTACCTATACTTCTGAAGAAGCGCATAACTTATTATTAGCCAATCTATCAGGGGTAGATCCTATATCAGGCAAAAGGAATCCAACTTTCAGTAGTACGAATGTGGACCTCGGTGCGATTCTGCTTGAAAAAACAGGTTCATTAAGGTACAAATCAATTGAAAATCCTTTTCCCGAAAGGTGGAATCAGGCATTTGAAGTGATTCCTTACGAAGGCGAAACTGCTATTAAAGAAAGTTACACCTACCGTAAGCCTGAATTAACGGATCCAAGCTTACGTAATAATCCAAGATTAAGCCCTTACTTCGTCGGTTTTTATGATCCAAAAAAATTAACGATTTCAAAGGATCCTGAGAATGAGCTACCAATGGAAACCTATAAAATTCCTACGGCCAAACTTGTCCTGAATGAAGACGGACAACCTGTGAATCCGCCAACACAGATGAATCCTACTTCTAATATTTACGGTTATATGATGCAGGCCCCGACTATGCTGACGACGATAGAAGCGGCACAACAAATTTTGGGGGATAAACCCATCTCTGCCATCCGAATAAAGGTAAAAAATGTTACGTCATTGGGTGAGGAAAGTCAGAAAAGACTAGAATCAGTTGCGAAAGAAATTGAGCAACAAACAGGGCTTGAGACAGACGTTACTTTAGGGTCTTCACCCCAGCCATTATTAATAAATATCCCGAAAGTAAGAAATCATGAGGCGCTTGGCTGGATTGAACAGCCTTGGATAAAAATTGGTGCAGCAATAGGTATTTTTCAGGAAACAAAGCTTGGATACTCAGGAATCATTATTAGTACGATTCTTGTTGCGATGATTTATGTTTTCTCAACTAGTTTAGTTTCTTTTCTAACAAGAAAACAGGAATTCGCGGTACTTCTTGCTATAGGTTGGAAACCAAGGCAATTAAAGAATCTCTTAATGATGGAGTCATTATTAATAGGTGTAATGGTAACGGTTGTAACATTACTAGTTCAATTAGGGTTTAGTTTCAGAAATGCAGCTTCTTTATCCATTTCGCAAGCACTCTTGATTACGATCTTTGTATTGTTAATCTATATCATTGGTCCTATAGGTCCTACGCGTTTAATAAATAAAATTAATCCGTCGCAGGTAATGAGAACAGGAGAAATAAGTGTATTCGGGAAAAGAGCTTTAAGGACGCAAGGGTTACTGTCAATGGTTTTCAATACGGTTATTGGCAGGCTGAATCGAAATTTAGTTTCAATCATTGCCATAGCTTTGCCTACGGCATTGTTAATTCTGTTCATATTCGTTTCTTTTCGTTTAAAAGGTGTGTTATATACATCTTGGTTAGGTCAATATGTATCTATGGAAGTCGGAACTCCACATTATATTGCAGTTGCCATTTCTTTAATTATTTCCATATTAACTACTTCAGAAATTTTGTGGCAAAACATAAAAGAAAGAAGTAACGAAATTTCATTATTAAAAGCATTAGGGTGGAAAAATAAGCATATTCGTTTAATGGTGTTGGTTGAAGGAGCGGTTATTGGATTCTTAGGTGGAGTTTTAGGGGGCCTAATTTCACTGGGCATTATGTATTTTATGTACGGTCCAATTCCATTCAATGAAATGTGGTTACCACTTATCACTTGTCTTAGTCCAATACTTGTTGGAATAGTTGCAGGATGGCTTCCTTCTAGAATGGCTATGAAAGTGGAACCTATTGAAGGGATGAAAGGTTTTGGACGGTAAAGTTGAATCTCACTTAAAATAATTAAGTGTTTGAGTAGGTTGAATAACCATCGGATATATACTTTTAAGTATTGCGGGTTACTGACTATGAAAAATACCCACCCCTGTCTCTAGAATCACAAGGATTCTAAGAAAGAGGAAGTGGTATTTATCAAGGGTATATACTTTTAGTGCAAAGCTGGGAAGTTGTGGTCAATTCAAGTGGCGAACTAATTAGGTATAAACATTTAAAAACAT